>NZ_RYDJ01000100.1:0-1436 GCF_003970355.1 Flavobacterium bomense
GTATTTATACGTTCCATAAGTGCCACATAATAGGGTCAATACGGCAAATATGATGATGAATTTTTTATTTGTTTTTTTCTTTTCCATAGTAGAGGTCGATTATATTTTTGAAATATTGAAGGTTTGTGATAATTGTCCAGTTGTTGAAAGTAATTCGTAATATTTTTGAATAATATTGGCTCTTGCCAAAGCTTTATTGATTTTTGAACTCAGTTGTTCTACATCGGCTTCGAGTAAATCATTGGTGTTCGAAAGGCCGTTGTCGTATTTGTCTTTTACGATTCTATAATTTTCTGCTGATTGAGTTGCTGCTTCTACATAAACTTCGTTTTGCTTTAAGGACAAATTATAGTCTTCAATGGCTTTTTTTACTTCAACTTTGATATTATCGGTAAGGATTTCTTTGTAGTTTTTAGCTTCATTCGATTTGCTTTCGGCCATTTTTATGGTAGAATTGTTTTTTAGTATTCCACTCAAATCATAAGAAACACCAACTCCAAAATTGATCGCATTTTCAATAGTAATTATATTTTGTAATCCCAAAGAAGCATAGCCTCCCATAATCGTAACCGAAGGATAATAAGCTCCTTTTGCTAATTTCACTCCAGCTTCACTAGCTTTTTCTTGAAAACGAACTGCTTCTAAATCTTTTCTGTTGTCCAATGCCAGATTTTCATCTGTAGGAATATTGTTAATTTGGAAATTGATAAAATCACTTTCGTTAATCTCTAAATTAGTTTCCATTGGCAATTTCAAAAGCGAAATCAAATAATAGTTGACCACATTCAAATTGTTGTTCATTTCGTCAATAGATAATTGTATTTTCGAAACTTGCAATTGTGATTTCAATAAGTCATTTCTTGGAATAATGCCGTTTTTTTCCATTTCGGTAAAATCCACCACACGTTGCTCGGCTTGTTTTTGATTGTCTTTCAACAATTCCAAAGTCTTTTGTGCTTTGTATAAACTTGCGTAATAATTGACCACTCGCATCGCAATTTCCTCTTTGGTTTGCAAAGCTGTTGCTGTTTGGGCTTGGTACAAATTCTCCGAAATCTTGATGTTGTTTTGGATTTTGAAACCCGCAAAAACAGGGAGATTAGCACTCAATTGTCCAATCATCAGTTTATTTCCAGATGGGAATGGTGTTCCTGAACCATTAGTGCTAAATTTCATATCAATATTTGGTTCAATAAAATTTTGATATTGTCCTGAAAGTTTCAAATCGGGATATTGTGAGTTCTTTTTGGACTGCAATTCGTATTTCGATGAATTTACTTTGGAATCGGCCAAGCTTACTTCGTTACTTTTTGACCAAGCCAAATGAATGGATTGGTCAAGTGTTAAACTAGTACTTTCTTGCGCTTTTATAGAAGTGATTCCTATTAAGTAAATCCCTATAAGTAAAAAATGATTAATTTTCATATATTAGCAGG
>NZ_RYDJ01000101.1:0-1423 GCF_003970355.1 Flavobacterium bomense
GATAGTTCTATAGCTTGTACGCTAAGATCATCAACTATAGAAGAACCTTTGTATGGTTATTTGCCTACTGAAAACAAAGAAGTCGATGTATTTCATCCTGCCGCAATTGTGGTAATGGCAGTTGATAATTTGCCATGCGAATTGCCAAAAGCAGCTAGCGAAGGTTTTGGAGAAATGTTTATGGAACACGTGATTCCCGCTTTTTTCAACGGTGATAAAGACGGAATTTTGAAACGGGCAAAAATAACCGAAAAAGGAAAACTCACTCCACGATTCAGCTATTTACAGGATTATGTGGAAGAAAAATAATTAGCAAAATTCAAAATTTATACTAATAAAAGCATTGAATTTAGGAGGCTTTTTATGCATTATATTAAAAATGTGATTATATTTGAAGATAAAACTTTCAATTTTGAAATCGATTACTATAAAAATATTTGTTTTCAGTTTACTATCATTTCAACTGTATTGTCAAGAGATGCTTCCTTTTGTCGAAAATTATAACAAATCAAACTATCAGGGAGATAATCAAACTTGGAATGTATCACAAGGTAATGATAAGGCCATGTATTTTGCTAATAATCATTATTTATTGCGTTATGATGGTGTGAAGTGGGAGAAAAATATGCTTCCAAATAAAACGATAATTCGTTCTATACTGGTCGATGGCGATAAAATATATTCAGGTTCTTATAAAGAATTTGGCTATTGGCATCGAAATGACGGAAAGATGATTTACGTTTCAATATCTAGTGGTAAAAAAGTTTTTGATGACAGCGAGAACGAAGAAATATGGAAAATATTTAAGTTTAACAACCAAATTTATTTTCAATCGTTCAATGAGATTTTCATGTATGACGGTAAGAAAATTAATAAAACGAAACTTCCATTTCTTATTTCTTATTGCTTTGTTATAGACAATCAACTCCTAATTGCCTCGGTTGGCAGCGGAGTTTATAAGATGTATAATTATAAGATGTCAAAAGTAAAAGGCTGGGAAATTTTGGAAAATAATGTAATTCACGCCATCGAAAAACATCAAAATCGAACCTACATATTTACTCAAAAAAACGGAGTTTATATTTTAGAAAACGGAGCTTTGAATTCTTGGAAAAACCCATTGAATGAAATTTTGAAAACGGCTTATATCAACGTTGCAAAGTTTATCAATACTAATAAATTGATAATTGGAACAGCAAGTAAAGGTGTTTTTGTTTTTGATTTGTTTAATAACTCTTTTATAAACATTAATAAAAATAATGTCTTGATGAACAATTCTATTTTGAGTATTGGTCAAGACAAAGAAAATAATTTATGGCTAGGTTTAGACAACGGAATTGCTCATATAGAAGTCGATTCTCCCATTTCTATTTTTTATGATAATTCAGGCGTTTTGGGTTCAGTATATTCTGTTGCCACTACT
>NZ_RYDJ01000102.1:0-1411 GCF_003970355.1 Flavobacterium bomense
TACAACACCAGCACCCGATTTGCTAAATGTTTCTTTGAAATATTTCAGCTTCTCTTGATAGTATTTTTCATAATTGATTCGTACTGATTTTGAACCTGTATTAATCAATTGTATTTCGCCGGTTTCGGCATCGAGCATTGAAACCATTCCTAAATTTGGCATTTTTTCTTCGCGAATATCATACACTCGAATACCGGTAATATCGTGTTTCTTGGAAGCAATTTTCAAAGTATGCTCATAATCTTCGGAAATAAAATCGGAAATCACGAACACAATCGCTTTCTTTTTTTGAGTGCTCGACAAGAATTTCAAAGCCTGAGCGATATCAGTTTTGTGGCTTTTAGGTTCGAATTCGATTAATTCTCGAATGATTCTCAAAACGTGCGAACGTCCTTTTTTGGGTGGAATGTACAATTCGATTTGGTCCGAAAACAAAATTAAACCAATCTTGTCGTTGTTTTGTGTGGCNGAAAATGCCATTGTAGCGGCAATTTCGGTAACGATATCTTTCTTGAATTGGTTTTTGGAACCAAAACTTTCTGAACCCGAAATATCCACCATCAACATCATGGTCAATTCGCGTTCTTCCTCGAAAACTTTTACATGAGCTTCGTTGTAACGAGCCGTCACATTCCAGTCAATGGCACGAATATCATCGCCATATTGGTAAGGACGCACTTCACTAAAAGTCATTCCACGACCTTTGAACGACGTATGATATTCACCCGAAAAGATATGATCACTCAATCTTCGGGTTTTGATTTCTATTTTTCTTACTTTTTTTAAGAGGTCTTTTGTTTCCATTGCTTCAGATTGCAGGCTTCAGGTTGCAGATTGCAGAACGCAGATTTCAGATTGATGACTACTGCCATCTGAAATCTGCTATCTGATTTACGGTACTTCAATCTCGTTTACGATTTTGTTGATAATATCAACTGAAGTGATATTTTCGGCTTCGGCTTCGTAAGTGATTCCAATTCTGTGACGTAATACATCGTGAACCACGGCGCGAACGTCTTCTGGAATTACATAACCACGACGTTTTATAAAAGCGTAACATTTTGCCGCATTAGCCAAATTAATACTTCCACGAGGCGATGCTCCAAAACTGATTAATGGTTTCAAATCGGCCAATTTATATTTCTCTGGATAACGGGTGGCGAATATAATGTCCAGTATGTATTTTTCTATTTTTTCATCCATGTAAACCTCCCGAACAGCTTCTTGCGCACGTAAAATTTGTTCTACAGAAACAACTGGATTTACTTTTTCGTAATTTCCTTTTAGGTTTTGACGAACCACCATTCTTTCGTCTTCCATTTTTGGATAATCAATCACGGTTTTCAACATAAAACGATCGACTTGTGCTTCTGGCAAAGGATAGGTTCCTTCTTGTTCGATTGGGTTTTGT
>NZ_RYDJ01000103.1:0-1409 GCF_003970355.1 Flavobacterium bomense
AATAATCTATAACTAATGAAATTAGTTTGTATAATTTAATAAAAAAACTTCGGAGTGATTATAATCTCTGAAGTTTTTTTTATTGCATATTGCAAGATTCATAATGCTATTTGAAAGACATAGTTAAAAAAATAAACATGAAAAATATAATTCTACCTGTAGAAAAATTCAATAAAATAATCGATAATCAAGAAGTTTCTCTTTTTTGTTTAAAAAACAAGAACGGATTTATTTGTCAAATCACCAATTTTGGCGCACGAATAGTGTCTTTTATTATTCCAGTAGGTACATCTGGCATAGACGTTATTTTAGGTTATGATTCAATAGATGATTATCAAAAAGACGACTATTATATGGGAGCTGTTGCCGGGCGTTATGCCAACAGAATTGCCAACGGAAAATTTATTTTAGACGCTAAAGAGTATTCATTATTTGTAAACAATGATCCAAATGCTCTTCACGGTGGGCAGAAAGGCTTCGATAAAGTGGTTTGGAAAGCCTCTGCCTTTTTGAATGAAATGGCAGAAGAATCCCTTGAATTAAACTATCTTTCAATGGATGGTGAGGAAGGGTATCCAGGAAATTTACAGGTAAAAGTAATCTATACTTTGACCAATGACAATGAAATAAAAATAGAATATAGTGCAGTAACAGATGCTAAAACAGTTCTTAATCTTACAAATCACGCTTATTTCAATTTGAAAGGAGCTGGTGAAGGAACAATAACTTCTCACGATTTGAGTCTAAATGCTGATTATTTTACACCAACCGATGCTGGTGCAATTCCAACAGGAGAAATCCGTAGCGTGTTAAACACTCCAATGGATTTTAGAATTGCTCACAAAATTGGAGAACGTATCAATGACGATTATGTTGAATTAATTCAAGGAATTGGATACGATCATAATTGGGTATTAAATAAAGAAAGCGATGCGTTAAGCCACGCAGTAACTGTTTCAGAAGCTTCGACAGGGATTCAGTTGCACGTATTTACTACAGAACCCGGGGTGCAATTTTATTCGGGTAATTATTTGAATATAAAAAACGGAAAAGAGGCAAAATCCTATCCAACTCGTTCAGGTTTTTGTCTTGAAACACAGCATTTTCCAGATTCTCCAAACCACGAAGATTTCCCGTGTACAGTATTGAATCCTAATGATACTTATATCCAAACTACATTTTATAAATTTGAAGTCAAATAAAGTAGCATAGATTTTATGTTGTAAATAGTAGAATCCATTGTACATTTGTAGCCGAAAAACAACCTATCGGGTTGATATTCTTTACGAATAGCAATTGAAAAAGCCATTCTGAAAAGAGTGGCTTTTTTATAATTATAAAAATAATGTTATGGCACATAAAGCAGGTTTTGTAAATATCATAGGAAATCCAAACGTGGGGAAATCCAC
>NZ_RYDJ01000104.1:0-1409 GCF_003970355.1 Flavobacterium bomense
CCTTCGTCAACCACTTCCCATTAGAATTCGTCGTCTTTTATAAATTCTTTACTTGCGCCAAAAGTTTCCATTTTGTGTCGTTTTTAATGAAATAACGAATAACGAATTATTTTTCTTTTAAATAATTGATAACCGAAATAACATCTTGATTTCCCAAACCTGATTGTATTGCCTCGGAGTAAGTTTCAATAATGGCATTCGTCAAAGGAAAATTCACCCCATTTTTTTGAGCAAGCATAATATCTTTTTGCATTAAGCTCAAGGCAAATGCAGGTTTGTAATCTTCGTTGATTAGCAAGGGGGTTTTGACTTTTGTGGCACCGCTTCCGCAAGCACTTTCATTGATGATTTCTAATAAATCCGAACGATTGACGCCATTTTTTTCGGCAAATAATACCGTTTCTGCTAATCCCAGATACAAAATCGAGAGGAAATAATTCACGCTCAGTTTGGTCGCAATTCCTTTTCCATTTGGGCCTACGTGTTTGATAAATTTGCCTAACTTTTCAAAATAAGGCAAGGCTAAAGTTAGGTCATTTACATCGCCACCAACCATTATCGTCAAGGCTCCATTTGCTGCGGGCTGCGTGCTTCCAGCTACTGGAGCATCTAAAAATGAAGCTTTTCCTTGTTTCATCTTTTGGGCAATACCTACTGAAAGTTCTTCAGAAATGGTACTCATATCAATAAAAAGTTTTCCGCTTATTTCTTCCATCCCAAAAATTTCTTCATATACCATTGAAACGGCTTCATCATTGCTCAGCATGGTAAAAATGATGTCGGAATGTCCCACTAATTCACTAATATTTTGGGCAATTATGACATTGGTATTTTCAAAAGATTTTGTTTTAGCTGCACTTCTGTTGAATACCGTTAATGGAAAACCTGTCTTAAACAAATTGTTCGCCATAGGTTTTCCCATATTGCCAAGACCAATCCAGCCTATATGTTTCATGTCATTTTTTTTATTTGATTGTAAGACATCAAATATACAAAAATAGCAGGGTTTATTTTTTAGATTCCTGATCACAAAAAAAGTGAATTTTAAATAGTTGAACTGATTTAAAATTGGATGTTTTGGTTTTTACTAAGAATAAGTTCGAGTTTCTGATATTAGATTGAAAACTTTTTATCTATTAGTGGTGGCTCACTCAATATTACTGTGTTAAGGACAAAATAGTCTCTAATTTTTAATTCCAATAATTGAAGATTTTCATTAGATACTTATATTATACTTTTTACTTCGTCTTGATGCAATTATTCGAGTCTTCAATTTGAAATAATGATAAATTTCCTTTTATCTTAATGATAGTAACCGCTCGCGCCTGTAATTATTTTTTTTGATAAGTATATGGCTGTATAGATTTTTAGGAAAAGTCGCTGAAAAATAATAATTGAAGACGATTACT
>NZ_RYDJ01000105.1:0-1407 GCF_003970355.1 Flavobacterium bomense
GAGGAATCGTAAACCACGGAATGTACGAGCGTTACCATCACGATGTAGTTGGTGTGAATTCACGTTTAGACAGTATTCAAGCGGCAGTTTTGAATGCTAAATTACCTTTATTGGATGAATACAATACGGCACGTCAAAATGCTGCCAGAAAATATACAGCAGCTTTTGAAGGTCATAAAAACATCATTGCGCCAAGTATTTGCGACATATGCGATTGTCACGTTTTTCATCAATATGTGTTGCGAATTATTGATGCCGATAGAGATGCTTTGATGCAACATTTGTTGAATAAAGGAATTCCTTGTGCGATTTATTATCCAATTCCATTGCATTCCCAAAAAGCGTATTTGGATGTTCGTTACAAAGAAGACCATTTTCCAGTAACCAATCAATTGGTGAAAGAAGTAATTGCGTTGCCAATGCACACCGAATTAGATGATGAGCAAATTCAATTTATAACAGATAGCATTTTGGAATTTTTAAACAAATAACGATGAAATACTTTTTGACAATTTTTGCGGTAGTTTTGTTTCATTTTTCAGGTTCAGCTCAGAATAAATCTAAAGACGAAATGGATGTTGCTAATCGTGTCGAAACTTTGCGTCAAGCAATGATTGATGCCGATGGTGCTAAATTAAAAGAACTCACTTCGGCTGGTTTAAGCTATGGACATTCTAATGGTAATGTCCAAAATCAAGCCGTTTTTGTTGAAAAAATCACCAATGGTGAATCTGATTTTGTGACGATTGAGTTTCAAAATCAAACCATTGAAATTGTGGGAGATAATGCCATTGTTCGCCACAATTTAGTCGCTCACACCAAAGATGGCGGAATAGATAAAGATATAAAAATTGGGATAATGCTGGTTTGGCAAAAACAAAAAAACAAATGGTTACTCATTGCCAGACAGGCATATAAATTACCTACAACATAAAAAAAGATGAAAATACTAGTAACAGGAGGGTTAGGTTTTATCGGTTCACATACTGTTGTCGAATTGCAAAATCAGGGTTTTGAAGTCGTGATTGTTGATGACCTTTCGAATTCATCGGAAGAAGTTTTAAAAGGAATTGTTGCTATTACCAATAAAAAACCATTATTCGAAAAGCTGGATTTGCGTGAAAAAGGACAAGTGCAGGATTTTTTCAAAAAGCACCAAGATATTTCGGGAGTCATTCATTTTGCAGCTTCGAAAGCGGTAGGAGAAAGTGTTGGAAACCCATTGTTGTATTATGAAAACAACATCAACAGTTTGGTTTACTTGCTTCAGGAATTGCAGAAATTACCGGAGTCCAACTTCATTTTTAGTTCGTCTTGCACGGTTTACGGTCAAGCCGAAAAAATGCCGATTACCGAAGATGCATCTATTCAAACCGCAATGTCACCTTACGGAAATACAAAACAAAT
>NZ_RYDJ01000106.1:0-1000 GCF_003970355.1 Flavobacterium bomense
TTTTTCCGCTTCCAGATTGCCCAACAAGAGCCACCGTTTGTCCCTTTTTTACTTCAAGAGTAAAGTCTTTCAACACAGTCTCTTTTTCGTATATAAAGTCAATGTTTTTGGCGTTGCCAATTTAACACGTGCGTGTCTGCCCTATTTGCAAAAAGGAAGTCACGTTGTAACCATTAGTTCAATGGGTGGAATACAAGGAAGTTTAAAATTTGCTGGTCTAGCAGCTTATAGTTCCAGCAAAGGCGCCGTGATTACTTTGTCGGAATTATTGGCAGAAGAATATAAAGAGAAGGGGATTTCGTTTAATGTTTTGGCACTCGGTGCGGTTCAAACCGAAATGTTACAAGAAGCATTTCCGGGTTACGAAGCCCCAATTTCGGCAAAGGATATGGCCAATTATATTTTTGACTTTGCCTTGACCGGAAATAAATATTACAACGGAAAAGTGCTTCAAGTTTCATCCACTAATCCATAGCCAGTCAAGTATGAGTTATGCGTTATTTGTTAGACGTTGGTAGTCTCATGAATATGTTTACTTCTAACTTCCCACTTCTAACTTCTAACTTCTAACTTCTAACTTTGAGCGAAACCCTTTCAAAATATATCCCTGAACACGCCGTAAAACCAGTTTTTGAACTGATTGTAGCCAATCAAGTGCATCTCAAAATTGTGAATGAACGGGTAACTCGTCACGGAGATTATCGAAAAGGGTTAAGCGGAAAACACGAAATCACGGTCAATGCCAGCCTAAATAAATACAAATTTTTGATTACGTTGGTTCACGAAATTTCACATTTGGTAGCGTTCGAAAAATTTGGAAGAAACATCAAACCTCACGGGAATGAGTGGAAATATTCTTTTCAGCGATTGATGATTCCCTTTATTCGTCCCGAGATTTTCCCCAATCATTTGTTGCCATTATTGGCGCGGCATTTCAAAAATCCGACCGCAAGCAGCGATACAGATGCTACATTGTCATTGGCTTTGAAACAATTTGATT
>NZ_RYDJ01000106.1:1010-1399 GCF_003970355.1 Flavobacterium bomense
TCAAAAAAGGAGCTTTACGAACCAAACGATACGAATGTGTTGAGGTAAGTTCAGGGAGAACTTATCTTTTTAATCCAAATGCTGAGGTGGAATTATTACCGAGTTGATTATATTTGTAGCATTAATAAAAAATGAGATTTCTTAAATCCCACAACACTATGAACAAAAATTATTACGCAATATTGATGGCCGGTGGAGTTGGATCTCGTTTTTGGCCAGTGAGTACAGCTGAATTTCCAAAACAATTTCACGATATGTTGGGTGCTGGTGATACTTTAATCCAGAAAACTTTCAGTAGATTATCGAAATTGATTCCAGTAGAAAATATTTTGATTTTAACGAATGAGCGATACAATTCGATAGTTTTAGAGCAATTGCCAATGGTAAAA
>NZ_RYDJ01000107.1:0-1395 GCF_003970355.1 Flavobacterium bomense
ATCGAGAAATACAGTTACATCTTCGAATGGCTCAAACTCTTCGATTTAAACATCATAATTATTCTTGCAGTGATGATACTTGTCGCCACTATTAATATGGTAGTCGCATTATTAGTCCTCATCCTTGAACGCACCCAAATGATAGGAATACTCAAAGCATTAGGTTCAAACAACTGGTCTGTACGCAAAATATTTCTTTACAATGCATTTTACCTTATAGTTAGAGGACTCTTTTGGGGAAACCTAATAGGTATTTCGCTGTTAGTAATCCAGCAATATTTTGGAATAATCAAACTCAATCCCGAAAATTATTACGTCAAACAAGCGCCAGTTTACATCAATTTGGGCTATATTTTGCTGTTAAATCTACTCACAGTAACAGTTTGCTTTTTGGTTTTACTAATTCCTTCCTATATAATAACCAAAATATCCCCAGTAAAAGCCATCCGTTTCGATTAGATTTTCTAGGAGCTATTTCCTGCTATCCGTTACCATCTTATGTTGCGTCCCGAAGTTTCGGGACGGTCCCATAAGGATTTCCGCTACTATCCGGGCTAGGGTATTTGTTTTCAAATAGCGATTTGTACTTGTGTTTAGAATTACTTCCTACTATATATAGTATAGAAAATCGGCCTTCTAAGAATATTAATCCTTCGATTCCTAGCCAAAGCCCAGTCAAAGCTTGGGTTGTTGTATCCTAGACATTGGCAAATAATGTAGAATATAAAGGAGCAATGCCTATTTCGGATCCTAATCAGATACTATTTTTGATTCCGCGGTAGCAAATTAGGGGATACTAGTTGTTCTATTTCTGGAAGTAAACCGCTATAAACGCAGTAAAACTGTTAGAATTCTGAAAATCTGCTACGAAGAATCCTAAATATGAAAAAAAAGACCTTTGTAAATATCGAAAAGTCAGAGACTTAAAAAATACTTTAAAAAAAGATTAGAAAAGGCATTGTTTAATGGCAAACACTCACTACTTTTGCACCCGCAATGACGCACAAGTTCTTATAAACACTGGCAAACGGATTAAAACTAGGAGAAAATTTATTTTCAAAAAAGGTTTAAAAAAGTTTGTGAGAAATAAAAATGAGTGTTACATTTGCACCCCGCTAAAACGGCAACGATCTTTGAAAAACTGGTTAGAATATTGAGAAGAAAGGAAAAGAAATTTTCCAAAAAAAACTTTACAAAAAGCTTGCCAGATAAAAAATAGTTTGCTACTTTTGCAGCCGCTAACCGAGAGGTTAGTTAGAATAAAAAGTAAGACACGTTCCTAGACATATTGAATTGACAGCCGTTTTAAGAGAGATCTTAGAACAAATATAAAGAGAGTAAGAGAATTGAAAGATTTAAAAAACCACTAGAATTTGAGTCGAATAACAATAGCTT
>NZ_RYDJ01000108.1:0-1390 GCF_003970355.1 Flavobacterium bomense
GATATTATCATATACAGAAAGCTCGTCAATGAGATTAAAATTTTGGAAGATGAAGCCAATATTTTGTTTTCTAACTTTCGATTTTTCGGCTTCTTTCAAAGCATTCATTTCTTGGTTTAAAAGTTGATAATTTCCACTTGAAGCATTGTCTAGAAGACCAATAATGTTTAAAAGCGTTGATTTTCCGCTTCCTGATGCGCCCATGATGGTCACGAATTCGCCTTGATTGATTGTGATCGAAACGTCGTTAAGCGCTTTGGTTTCTACTTCTTCGGTTCTGAAGATCTTAGAAAGATTTTTGATTTTTATCATAGTGGTCGTTTTTTGATTGATTTTTTTTTTTTTCTATTCTCTATTTTCTTAATACTTAATACTAAGATCTTAATACTTCTCACTGTAAGTTCAAAACTTCTACATCTGCATAATCTTTATAACTCGATGTAATTACTTTTTCACCCACTTTCAATCCGTTAAGAACTTCATAATACAGCGGATTTTCCCTTCCTAATTTTATAGCTCGACGTTCAGCTGAATTTCCGTTGACAACAAATATCCATTTTCCTGCGGTTTCTTGGCTAAAGCTTCCTTTCGAAAATAGTTTGGTTTTGGTTTTTTCGGATAAATTCAACCGCACACTAAAACTTAATCCTTGTTGCAAATCGATATTTTCTGTAGAAATAAAATTAACTTCCACTTGAAATTGACCGCCTTTTATTTCTTTAATAATCTTTACAATTTTAACTTCTAGTGTTTTTTCATTGAATTCTACAGTTCCTTTTTGATAGATTTTAATTTTATCTAAATAAAATTCATCTACATCAGCAACCAGTTTATATCCTTTCATTACGTCGATAGTTCCAATGCTTACGCCTTGTACATAGGTTTTTCCGAGTATAGGTTCAAATGAAGAAAGTCGTCCAGAAAGTGGTGCGGTTATCAAGAAATTCTTTTTATTTTCTCGCAAAATCGACAAACTTTTCTCCATAATTCCAATAGCTTGATTGAGTTGCCCGATCTGAATTTGGTTGGCTTGTTTTTCTTTGGTCACACTTTGTTTAATGATGCTCATTCGTTCTTTTTGAAATCGAAAACCTTCCTCTGTAGTTTGCCATTCATTTTTGGATAAAATTTCTTGATCAAACAATCTTTTATTCAAATCATATAAATTTTTAGCGTCTAAATAATCGTGTTCTATACCAATCAAATCCTTGGCTAAATTGAGTTCTTGGTTTCGTAAATCGAGTTTAGCTTTGTTCAAATTATTTATTTGCTCAATAATTGCCGTTTCTTGTTGCATATAATTCAACTCCGAATTTGGGTTGTACAATCGCGCTAATGGTTGACCTTTACTCACCATATCGCCATTTCCAACATAAATTTCTTGCACTGC
>NZ_RYDJ01000109.1:0-1390 GCF_003970355.1 Flavobacterium bomense
GGTTCTTGTCCTGGGCCGATATTTATATTACTTGGAGCTGGATTTTTACCCATTATTTTGGTGCTTTTTGGGGCACATTTCGGAACTTTTTTCTACGGATAGAGGAAGAATAAATTGCCGCATTAAATCCTCACCCCCAACCCTCTCTAAAGGAGAGGGAGCCGAAATTGGATTAAAATTTAAATTAAAAAAAAGCAGGATTGTCTAAAAGTAAATTCTGCTTTTTTTATACAATAACTTGAAATTTCACACTATCTCAGCACTCAAGCCAGCATCTAATAATTGACTGCATTGTGGTTTCAGTTTTTCTAAAATATCTGTTTTTACAGTACATTTCCCTCTGTAATGCACAATTATTGAGCATTGTTCGGCTTGTTCGGGAGTGTGATTGCAAACTCTGATTAGGGTTTCGATAACATGTTCAAAAGTGTTTACATCGTCATTATACACTATAATTTCGTTGTTTATTGTTCTTGACTCTTTGAGGCTAACTCGTTCTCTAACTTTTACTTTGGTACTCATTTTTAAATAATTTGTAGGTTATAAATAAAAATAGTGTTGTTTTACTTGATTTTTTCAAACACACAAAATGTAAAATTTTGCTTGGTTTCAAAGGGGGTTATATGATCTTCAGTGATACATTTTAGTTTTTTAAAATTGTCTGAAAATTGATTTTCTATTTCTTTTTCAGAGTATTGTTTGATGTCTAGTCCACTACATTTTTTTGGGCCGTTTTCTGAAAAGGTACCAATTATTATAAAATTAGTTACCCATTTTTTAGTAATTTCAGCATATTTTTTTATTTGCCCCGATGTTGTCAAAAAATGAAATGTGGCTCGGTCATGCCAAATGTCATACTTAGTTTCTGGCTTGAATTCAGTAATATCCGAAACAATCCAATTTACTTTTTCAGTATTTATACCCAATCTTTTTTTTGCTCTATCTAATGCATTGGCCGAAATATCCAAAATCGTAATATTCTCATATCCATCTTCTAGTAAAAAATCGACAAGTTTGCTGTCGCCACCACCAATGTCTATGATTTTTGCTGTTTTGTCTAAATGGGTTTTTCTTATAAAATCAAGTGAAGTTTTTGGGTTTTCTTGCGTCCAACTTACTTCATAGGGCTGTTTGGTTTCATAAACTGTTTCCCAATGATTTTTTCTGTCGATTTCCATTTGTCAATTTTTCGAATACTAATTTACATATTTTAAGGATACCCAATTGTTTCTTTTGAATTTTTTTACATAGGTTAATCCTTTTTCTGTGCAAGAAGCATCAATAAACGGAATGTCTTCGGTATAAAAACCGCTCAATAATAAGGTTCCCTTTGGATTCAAGCAATCTATATAAGATTGCATATCGTTCAACAAAATATTTCGGTTAATAT
>NZ_RYDJ01000010.1:0-135395 GCF_003970355.1 Flavobacterium bomense
CAAAAATGACTCTTAAAATACAGATTTACAATAATTTCAAAGAACTTGTTTTATTTTTTAGTGGACACTAGTGAAATCTTAATTGAAAAAAAATTGATTGTCCCAAAACACATCATGATTAAAAGGTTTTATATTCAAAAGAAGGAAGTAAAATAACTACTTGTAAAATAAATGCTAAATCCTAATTAAGAATGAAAAATAATAACAAAAATTTAGGTTGTAAAATTATATATCAATTAAAAATTTAAATACTTTTGCACTCTTAACTTAACTAATTAATAATGAAAAAAATAATTTTATTACTTTCGGCTGCTGTTGTTTTACTATCTTGTAGCAAAGTTGGCAAAGATGAATACATCATTTCAGGGACTGCAACAGGAATTGAAAATGGTAAAACAATTATCTTAGAAACACAAGATGCAAATGGCATGGGACTGATTGCTAAGGATACCGTAAAAGTTGAAAACGGTAAATTTGAGATGAAAGGATCTATTACAGAGCCATCGTTTTATACAATCCAATTAGAAGGGGCTCAGGCTAAAATACCTTTCATATTAGAAAATGGAGAAGTAACGATTGCCATAAATAAAGACAGTATTCAAAAATCTAAAGTTTCAGGAACGTATAACAATGATGAATACGCAACCTTCAACGAGGAAATCACTAAAGTTCAAAAGAAACTAATGGATTTCCAAAACAAAAACATGCAAGCAATGGAAGCTGCTCAACAAAGCAAGGACACCATTGTGATCAATAATTTGATGCAGGAATTTTCTAAACTTCAAGAAGAAGTTGGTATTGCTTCAAAAGCAAAGTATTTAGCGTATGCTGAAACACATCCTAAATCTTTTATTTCAGCGCTAATCATCCAAGGAATGTTAAACGATCCTAGTGCTGATGTTGCAAAATCTGAAAAGTTATACAACAGTTTAGAAGAAGCATTGAAAAAAACAAAGCCAGGAATTGCTATCAAAACCAGACTAGCTGAAATGAAAGCACCGGCTGCTGTAGGCGCTACCGCTCCAGCTACTGCTCCAACTACTGATGGTAAATGAAGAGCAGATTTTTCAGGTCCTAATCCTCAAGGGAAAATAATTTCTCTGAAAGAAAGTTTAGGAAAAGTAACAATAGTTGATTTTTGGGCATCATGGTGTGGGCCGTGTCGTCAAGAAAATCCAAATGTTGTGGCCATCTATAAAGAGTTACACAGTAAGGGTCTTAATATTATTGGTGTTTCTTTAGATAAAGATGCCAAAGCCTGGAAAGAAGCCATTGCTAAAGACAAGTTGACCTGGAATCAGGTTTCAAATTTGAAATTTTGGGACGAACCAATTGCTGCTTTGTATAAAGTAGAATCTATACCTGCCACTTTTATCCTGGATGCATCCGGAAATGTTGTGGCTAAAGATTTAAGAGGAGATGCCCTTAGAGCCAAAATAATTGAGCTTTTAGAACAATAAACACCTTATATCGTACAAATAAAAAAAATCTCCCTAGTGGAGATTTTTTTATTTTATTCAATACCAATGCTTTAAAAATAATAGTAAAATTAAGTACTAATATAGTTTGGAAACTTGAAAACAGTTTTTATATTTGCATCCGGTTAGCACAATAAGCACTGCTTATTGAGTCTTGGGGAGATACTCAAGCGGCCAACGAGGGCAGACTGTAAATCTGCTGTGTAAACTTCGCAGGTTCGAATCCTGCTCTCCCCACAAAACTCTTCAAGCGATTGAAGAGTTTTTTTTTGCATACTACTGTTGTGAATTAATCCAAAAAAAATCCTAGCAAATTGATATTTTGAACGGAATTTTTTAATACTTGCAGCTTCTTCTATTCTAAAATAAAACTTACCGTTACATTAGCCGTAATGTTGATTTCGCCTACCGCCATCGTTTCTCTTGAAACTCTAGTATCGCTCATTTCCATTTTCATGGCAGCATACATTGGTTGTGGACTATAATTTTGTGAATTATCTGATATGATCATGGCACGTCCTACTTTTTGTCCTAATACTGAAACATAATCTTCTGCTTTTAATTTAGCCTCTTTCATCGCTAATTTTCTAGCCTCAGATTGATATTGGGCCAACTTAGAAGATTCAAACACAACAGTATCAATTCTATTAATCCCTTCGTCAACTAAACCTTCCATCAATTCATCATATTTTGATAAATCCTTCAATACAATTTCGATTGTTTGTGTTGCATTATAGCTGTGTTTCTTTTTTTCGTAATCGTATTGTGGGTTCAACGAAACACGTTGCGTTTTATAATCTGCAGGAGCCAAGTTCATTTTTTTGATGAACTTAAGCACAGCTTCAATCTTTTGATCATTTTGCTTTTTGACGTCTTTGGCATTATTCCCTTTTGTTTCAACAGTCACCGTTATACTTGCTTGATCCGGAACAACCTTTACTTTTCCTTCGCCACTTACGCTTATTTGAGGAACTTGTTTGATTTCTTGCCCGTAGGACACTGAAATAAATAAAATAGACAAGATTAATAGTGCTTTTTTCATTTTTTTATCATTTAATTGTTTGTGTTAACTTCTTTTCAAAAGTTGTGCCATTATAATTTTCCCATTTTTGCCATTACGAACAGGATAATTATAGGAATGGCTAATAAAACTGCCATTAAAGCATGATCCACTAATAACTGTGGCTCGTTGACAAGTGTAATCAAATAACCGCCAACAGCACCTCCAAAATGGGCGGTATGACCTATATTATCATTCTTAGCTTTCATTCCGTAGATTGAATACAATAAATAAAGGATTCCAAAGATATAAGCAGGCATTGGGATAATAAAGAAGATTCCCAACATCATGTCTGGCTGTAACAATATGGCCGAATATAAAACCCCAGTTACAGCTCCAGAAGCACCTACAGCTCTATACCCGTAATCATTTTTATGAAACAATACAGTCAATAAACTTCCAAAAATTAAACTTCCAAAATACACCAGTATAAATGAAAAACTCCCTAAATAACTGATGACTACCGGTGCAAAAAACCACAGTGTCAGCATATTAAAAATCAAATGAGTCATATCTGCGTGAAGAAAACCAGACGATAACAACCGTATTTGTTCGCCTGCACGAATACTTCCAATATGGAATTCATATTTTCTAAAAAAAGAAAGGTCATTAAAACCTTTATAACTAATCAAAACATTTACAACAATTATTGCTATTAAAATGGTATTCATAAAGTATGTTTATTGTGAATTGTAAAGATAGTCTTTCTCAAATACCATCTTGTATGCGGTCCAAATTTATATCAATCTATATTTTTGCCTTATATTTGTCAAAAAAAATACGGCATGCAATTTCTTATTTACATCTTAATCATTCCCTTTTTGTGGGTCATTTCTATTCTTCCTTTTCGGATTTTATACTGGTTTTCGGATTGTATCTATTTGATTGTATATTATATTATAGGGTATCGAAAAAAAACAGTTAGAGAAAATTTAGCCCTTACTTTTCCTAATCTGAGTTTCAAGGAGCGTCTTATTATCGAAAAAAAATCCTATCACCATTTGTGTGATATGTTCCTGGAAATGATAAAAACCATGACTATTTCAGCTGCTGAAATGAACCGACGATTTGTAATAACAAATATTGAACTGGTTAAAGAATATGAGGATAAAGGGAAAAGCACTGTATTATTAGCCTCCCATTATGCAAGTTGGGAATGGTTATTATCTGTAAATGAAAAAACAATATTTAAAGGAATAGGCGTTTATAAAAAAATTGCCAATAAATACTTTGATAAATTACTACGAGATATTCGATCCAAATACAATGCAGAATTAGTCGAAACAAAAAGAGCGATCCCGTTGATGGCAGAAAATCAACAAAAAGAAATATTATTCATGTATGGCTTAGCCAGCGACCAATCCCCAAAACTAGATCGAGCCTTTCACTGGGATACATTTATGGGTATTGAAGTTCCAGTGCATACCGGAGCTGAAATGCTGGCCAAACGATACGATCTCAATGTCCTTTTTGTAAAAGTAAAAAAAGTAAAAAGAGGATTTTATGAAGCTACTTTTGTCCCTATAACAGATGATCCAAAATCCATTCCCGATTTTGAAATCACCAATACTTTTTTACGGGAAGTAGAAAAACAAATTCTGGAAGCTCCTGAATATTATTTTTGGACGCATAAACGATGGAAACACAGACGGTAGTAATTCGTATTCAGAAAAAAATCACACATTAGAAACAATAGCGTTTATGATATGTGATTTTTTTAGTTTCTTAAAACAGCAACTTCTATAAAGAAAACCAGTTTTTTACCAATTCATCTTCTAAATGGCGTGTATTTTTATTTATAAACTCATTTGTAGCCGAATTATAATCATAATCCAAAGCCCAAATTTTATGCTTTTCAGCCAATGCTTTTATTGCGTTACACACAAATTCAATTTCGGCATTTGTAGTTGTAGGATGAATAGACATTCTGATCCAACCTGGTTTTCTGATTAAATCCCCCAAAGTAATTTCGTCAATTAATTTGTGTGAGGTTTCCTGATCCACATGCAATAAAAAATGTCCGTATGTTCCGGCACAACTACACCCGCCACGGGTTTGTATTCCAAATTTATCATTCAATAACTTTACCCCTAAATTAAAATGTAATTCTTCTATAAAAAAAGAAATAACCCCTAACCTGTCGTGATGCTGCCCTGCAAGGATTTTAATATTAGAAACCGCTCCTATCTCTGAGAAAATATAATCCACAATTTCATGCTCTCTCTTCAAGATATTCTCAATTCCCATTTGCTCTTTCAATTGAACCGCCAGTGCAATTTTTATAACCTGAAGAAAACCAGGAGTTCCTCCATCTTCTCTATCTTCAATATTATCAATATACTTGTGCTCTCCCCAAGGATTGGTCCAGCTTACCGTTCCTCCTCCAGGATTATCAGGTATTAAATTTTGATATAGCTTTTTATTAAAAATTAACACCCCGGAGGTTCCAGGTCCTCCCAAAAATTTATGAGGCGAAAAAAAAATGGCATCCAATTGATTTTCAATGTCTTCCGGATGCATGTCGATTTTTACATATGGTCCAGAACAAGCAAAATCAACAAAACAAAGTCCGTTGTTTTGATGCATTCTTTTTGCCACTTCATGATACGGTGTTTTAATTCCCGTTACGTTTGAACAAGAAGTTATTGACGCTATTTTGAAAGGTCGCTCTTTGTACTTTTTCAATGCTATTTCTAAATTCTCCATACTGAACAATCCGTCTTCAGTAGAGGGAATTACTACAACATCAGCAATAGTTTCTAGCCAAGACGTTTGATTGGAATGGTGTTCCATGTGAGAAATAAAAACAACTGGTCTTTTTTCGGGTGGGATGGTAATAAAATCTTTCAGGTTTTCGGGTACTTTCAAACCTAGAATTCGTTGAAATTTATTGACTACACCTGTCATTCCTGTTCCATCAGTAATCAAAATATCATCACTGCCGGCATGCACATGGTGTTTGATAATATGGCGCGCTTGATGGTATGCTTTAGTCATGGCAGTTCCAGAAACGGTAGTTTCAGTATGAGTATTGGCTACAAAAGGGCCAAAATCATTCATTAATTTTTCTTCAATAGGACGATACAAACGACCACTGGCGGTCCAATCCGTGTATATAATTTTTTTTGGTCCGTAAGGTGACTCAAATTCTTGATCAATTCCAATTATATTTTTACGAAACTGTTGAAAATATTGTTCTAATTGGGTGGGTACTTCTTTAGTTATCATAGAATTCCTGATTTGAGTTCAAAGGTATTATTTTTTTGCAGAAAAAATATTTTCAGTTTATGGAAAGTGGATTCTAGTGTTTTTAATCTTCTCTTAAATGTAAAGTAGCTGACAAAGTTTAATTTACATTCCTTATACATTTGAATAATCAATAACCAATCCTGATTATGAAAAAAATTTTTATACTCCCACTATTTATTTTACTGCTCTCCTGCGAAGTGGAAGGAGATTTGACGCGTGATCCAGCTATACAAGCCTCACTTCCTGAAAACAGTACATCTGCATTTACTGGAGATTTTATGCCTACATCAGGCATTAAGGTTTCAGGTTCAGCCAAAGTGTATTTGAATACCAATCAAAATGAAGTACGCTTAGACAATTTTAGTATTTCCAATGGCCCGGATTTAAAAGTATATTTATCTAAAACCGCTGCCCCTTCAGATTTTGTGTATTTAGGAAATTTAACCTCGTCAACAGTATATGCAATTCCTCCTCAAGTAAATATTAGTGATTATAAATATGTGCTGATTCATTGTCAGCAATACAGTCATCTTTTTGCAGTAGCGCAATTGTCTCAAAATTAAATTTATATCCATGAAAAAAACAATAATAATTGTACTCGTTGGGCTGTTTTCAGGCTTTAGTTCTTATTCTCAAGGATGCAGTGACGCAGGGATTTGTTCGATAGGAAACAGCTTTCAAAACTCAAAAACTGATTTCAAAAACGGTATAGAAATAGGAAATGTTTTTGGCACCGGGGAAGCAGATCTAACTTATTTTTCATCCTATCTTACCTATACCAGAACAATAAACGAACGCTTTTCACTCAGTTCTAAAATCACTTATTCTGTAGCAAACGGCAGTTTTGGACAACGTGGTGCTTTTGGTGATGGCTATTTCATAGGCAACTATAACTGGAAAACTAAAACTACCGCAAAATGGAGCACTCTTATGGGTTTTAAAATACCTTTTACGAGTTCCAATCTAAAAATAAATGAATTTTCGCTTCCGTTAGACTACCAATCCAGTCTGGGAACTTTTGACCTTATTTTGGGTTTGAATCTTACTTATAAAAAATGGGATTTCAATACCGGGATACAGATTCCTGTTTTTAATAACAACAGAAACTCTTATTTTAAGGAGTTTTCAGACACGGATGATTTCCCGTCTACTAATTTATTTGAAAGAAAATCAGATGCTTTATTTAGAACTACCTACACCATTCAGCCCGCTAATACTAAATTTACCTTCAAACCTAATGTATTATTTCTTTATCATTTAGGCGAGGATAGTTTTGAAAATGCTTTTGGAAAAAGAGAAACCATACAAAATTCTGATGGACTCACCATCAATGGAAATTTGATTGGTTCTTATGCTATTGATGCTAAAAATAGTATCGAATTATCATTGGCTGCCCCTTTTGTAATTCGGGAAGTAAGACCCGATGGACTTACAAGAGGTTTTACCGCCGGACTCATCTACAAAGTTTTGTTCTAAAAACAGGTGTAGTAAAGCCCTTTTCGTGAAATTTATTCAGAGTAAAATAAACAAAAAATGCCCAATATCTATTGGGCATTTCAACTGTTTTTTTTTAATTATAAATCAAATCCTAACGAAAACTGCAGTACTCGATTTTGTGCTTTTCCTTCCTCATAGATATCGCCCTTGCCTAAGTGATAGCGTACTCCTAAACTTATTCCGGAATCCGTTTTAAAACCTGCTCCAAAATTGACTCCCCAGTCAAAATTATTAGGTTCAAATTCTTGATTGGTATCAAATAAACTAAACCCACTGTTAAACTCCTCTCTGTGAGAAACAGCCAATCCAATTTGAGGCCCCACTTCTAAAAAGAAATTTCTAGAAGGATAGGCTTTAAGCATCAATGGCAGGTTGATATAATTTAGCTTTTGTGTAAATGTGCCGCTACTATTCGTAATTACATACCCTTGTTGGGAATACAACAATTCTGGCTGAACAGAAAAACTATTGCTTATAAACGACTCTCCATAAACCCCCACATGAAAGCTATGACGTTGAGCTGTTTCAGCATTTCCGTCAAATTGTACTGAGGATAAACTATACCCTCCTTTTATTCCTCCAAAGGATTTATTATTCGAGTTGTTTTGGGCATTCACAGCGAGGGTCATACCAAAAAGCATTACGAGTATTAATTTTTGTTTTTTCATCGATAAGTGTTTTTTAATGTATTCTATTATTTTCCCCCGTTCGCTCTAAGATCTGCAATACATTGTGCATCTAATTGTGGTGCTGTACCTCCAGAGACCATCTCTCCAATACCACTGCCTGTTTCTGCAGACCAAAACATTAAACACGTTTTTACATTACAATGCTTTGGGTGTTCCCCATCTTCATGGTTGCTTTGCAATGCCGTTCCTAAGTTTGTTAAGCCAAAAATATGTCCAAATTCGTGGGTGATGATAGTTGTTTCTAATACGCTTCTGTTGGGTTTAAAAGGGCTGTTGCTTAACCCATGAATTGTTTGTTCATAAATAACAAATGAAGTATTTCTATACGCCGTTCCTAAAACAACTCCGCTGCTTGTATTTCTAGCTGATTCTCCATCTGCAAAAAAGGCCCAAACGGCAATTTCATCTGAGGTATTGTATTTTGTTCGGTTTGTTTCTTCAATTGCTACAATTTCTTCATTTGTATACGGAGAAGTCCCTGGTGACGGGATCGATCTCAACACAATATTAATCCCATTGGGCTTATGTGTTCGTGCTTCCAGAAAAGCTACAAAATTATTTATTGAAGTACTGGTTGGCTGAAAACCGACTACATAAACCACTTCAATAACCATACTTTTAAACTTTTTATCTGATAATAAATCGTTTGCAGAACTACCTGTGGACTGTTTATTTGTAATGGGATTAACAGTCTCAATTCCTTCTGTTACATCATTTTCTTTTGAACAGGATACCAATAAGACAAAACCTACGCACAGGATTACAAGTACTTTTTTCATTATTATCTATTTATATTAAAGTTTATTATTAAAAAACAGCTGCCTAAAAAGACAACTGTTTTTTGAGAATTTCAAAAAAATTAAAGCCAACTTAAAAGTCTACTTTATATTTGTTTCAATACTAACGTCGCCGCTGCATTAGTTGAACTTTGTAATGATATTGTGGTTGCATTAAAAGAAGTTACTTTCCAATTATTATTCAACAAGCTAAAAGAAGCGTTACTTGTAAAATTTAATTTAAGAAAGACTTCTATTTGTGAGCTTACAGCGTACGTACCATTTACAGTTGTATTTAAATTATTTACCGCTTTTACACTCCAATCATTTGCAAAATCTATTGTAAAATCTTTGTAATTAGTTGCTGAATTTACTCCAGAACTTACAAATGATTCTACTTTGAATTTGCCGTTTACCATAATCGTTTCTAATTTTTTTGAATTTTGAGCTGCTTCGTCTTTAGTTGCTTCTGTTTTAAGAGACGCCACAATAGTAGCTTGCAATTCTGCATCACTAGAAATTGTAGTTTTTGAACCATCACTGGTTGTAACTGACATTGGATAATTTACTGAAAACAATTCCGTACTACTAATATTAGTCATATACGTATATAATTGCTGTTCGGATGTGATAACAACGCTTCCCGTTTGTTGTACACTTAAATTATAGGTCAAAATAGTAATTGGAAAACTAATCTTTACTGACGAAATAGCATTCTGACCAGATGATTGTGCGGAGGAACAAGCATTAATTATAGCATTATACTCTGTTTGGTTACTTACATTAACCTCTGTATAATTGCTTAATTTAACTTTTAAAGGAAATTGTAATACTACAGAATCCTGATCATTATTATACTGTCCAAGGATAGAAATGACTTGTTGATAATTGACTTGGCTAAAAAGAGTAACCTGCGTTCCATTTACTCTAGCTGAAGCTGGCAGGATAATAGAAGAACAAGAGGTGCCGTCTAAAAAATCATCCGATGATCCGTCATACATAGAAGTACGTTTCAGATTGTTTGCTGTAGTTGAGTTTGCCGCATTTGTATTTGGGTTTTGTCCTTGCTCGTTATCCACTTCACTTTGACAAGATGCAAATCCGAATAGAGTCATTAATGCTATTCCAGTAATCGTTTTTAATTTTTTCATAACGTTCAAATTTAATATATTTTTGTTTGTAGAGGCGCTGTTTTTGACGCCTTTCTTTTAGTAAGACAACTACGTTCCGTTTTACCCTATTTTATTTTTAAAAAAAATATAAATTTTTATTAAAAAATTCATAAATAACTATATAACAGTGCTATACGATTTTATATTTTTTTTAAGTAAAAATCAATTCGAATTAACCTGACTGCTTTTTGAAAAAAAAATTACATTTACAATCTACAAAAAATGAATCCCTTTTAAATGGACGACCAAAAGAGTACACTTTGCGAAGAAAAACACTTTAGAGACTTTTACTTAAAGCAAGTACAATCAGCAACTAATTTTGCCTATTATAAATGTGGTAATACTGATACTGCTTTAGATTTAGTTCAAGATGCTTTTACTAAAATTTGGGAGAATTGTGCCAAAATTGATTTCAGTAAAGTAAAAACTTATTTATTTACAACGATATCAAATTTATTTCTAAATACTATAAAACACCACAAAGTAGTATTGCAGTATGCGAAAGAAACACCAAATTTAGACACCAATAATCAAAATCCAGAATATTTATTTGAAGAAGAAGAATTCAAACAAAAACTTACTAAAGCAATTGCATCCTTAAGTGAAGCGCAACGAGAAGTATTTTTGATGAATCGAATCGATGGCAAAAAGTACCGAGAAATAGCTGAAATACTCGACATTTCTCAAAAAACCGTAGAAAAAAGAATGTCGGCAGCACTGCAACTTTTAAAATCCCAGATAGAAAACCTATAAATAACCATTTTACCGTAGGGTAATTTAAAAGTTAGTTGTCTAATAAACATAGCGATATTAAAATGAAAAACGAAAAAGAAATATTAAAATGGTTAGACGATGCGCTTTCAAGTACAGAAATTGAGGATTTAAAACAATCTGATAGCTTGCAAACACTTGATAAAATTGCTTATTATGCCTCTAAAATGGAAGCTCCACAAGTAGATGCTCAGGAAGCTTTTGCAGCATTTACAGCTAGAAATCAGTCTAAAAAGGAAACAAAAGTCAGAACCCTAAATTTTAAAACAGGGTTTAAAGTAGCTGCAGTTTTAGTGGTTTTATTGACGTCGTCTTATTTTTTGTTTTTTAATAACATTCAGACATTTGAGACCCAAATAGCACAAACAAAAACCTTTAACCTTCCTGATGATTCTGAAGTAATCTTAAATTCTGATTCAAAAATAACTTTTAACGACAAAAAATGGGATGATCAAAGAAATTTAACTTTAGACGGAGAAGCCTTTTTTAAAGTCAAAAAAGGAAAAACTTTTAGTGTGCGAACAGATGCCGGAATTATTACTGTCTTAGGAACACAATTTAATGTAAAAAAACGGAACAAATATTTTGAAGTAAATTGCTATGAAGGCTTAGTTAGCGTGTCCTACAAAAATCAAATCGTTAAATTGCCTCCTGGCAAAACATTCCGAATTATAAATGATGCCATAGAAGGTGTTCAAGACTTAAATGCAAAAAACCCTTCGTGGATTCAAGAAGAATCTAGTTTTGACCGTGTTCCTCTTAATCAGGTTATTGCAGAACTGGAGCGTCAATATGATCTAAAAATTAAAACACGAAATCTGGATACAACTAAATTATTTACAGGTAGTTTTACACATAAAGATCAAAATATAGCCCTTCAGGCGATTACAATTCCGCTTAAATTAAGTTATAAAATGGAAGGCAAAACCGTTATATTTTATAATTATGATGAAAAATAAAGGGCTGATTTTGCTATTACTTTGTTTTGGAAGCTTGTGTTACGGACAAAATTCTCCAAAAAAAATTCCACTAACGGCTCTTATCCTTTCTATAGAGAAACAATTTAATATTAAATTTTCGTATGCTGTAGAAGATGTAGTCGCTGTTTCAATAGAAAAACCTGAAACTACACTCACATTACCTCAGGTTATAGATTATCTTAATGCTAAAACAGTACTGAATTTTAAAGTTTTAGACAAGCGGTACATTACCGTTTCGGTTATCAATAAAACGATAGCTGTTTGCGGAACTGTCTTTGACCAGGAAAATAAGAGGCCACTTTCCGGTGCTTCCGTACTGGTAAAGAATACTTCCAGAAGCACCGTTACAACTGAAAAGGGCATCTTTAAATTACAAAACATACCTCTGAATTCAACAATTACGCTCTCGTATTTAGGATATGAAATTAAAGAGATTCCTGCTAAAGAACTGTTTTTATCCGGTACTAATTGTCTGGAAATCACTCTTACAGCAAAAAGCGAAACGCTGAACCAAGTGTTAATTAATGTGTATTTGACCCCTGGTTTGCAAAAGTTTTTAGACGGCAGTACCGTTTTAAACACAAAAAAATTCGGGATTCTTCCTGGACTTATTGAACCTGATATTTTACAATCCATACAAATACTTCCCGGAATTGAAAGTACCAATGAAAGCATTGCAAACATCAATGTTCGTGGTGGTACTAACGATCAGAACCTGGTCATTTGGGATAATATCAAAATGTACCATTCCGGTCATTTCTTCGGATTGATTTCTGCCTATAATCCAAATCTTACCGAAAAAGTGACTATCACCAAAAACGGAACTAGTGCGGAGTACAGTGATGGAGTTTCCAGCACCATAAACATGCAAACCAAAGACGTAGTGACGAATAGATTTTCCGGTGGTGCCGGCGTCAATCTCATCAGTGCCGATGCATTTCTTGCCATTCCGTTAGCTAAGGATCTAGAACTTCACCTCTCAGGACGCCGTTCTATCACAGATCTTTTCGATACACCAACTTATACTAATTATTTTGAAAGAAGTTTTCAGGACAGCGAAATCAATGCCGATAGCTCGGACAAGAATACTAATTCTGATTTTTACTTTTACGATTTTACCGCTAAATTACTTTTTGATTTAAATGATAAACACCAGTTTAGAGCCAATATTATTGGGATCAATAATGCTTTAGCCTACTCTGAGAGCAACGCTATTACGAACAATACCGAAACAAAAGCAAGTACCCTTTCTCAAAATAATATTGGTTACGGAGGAAACTGGAAAGCACAATGGACCTCAAAATGGAGTACCAACCTGATTACTTATTTTTCAAAATACAATATCGACGCCACTGATTATAGGGTAGAAACTGACCAACGACTCACAGAAACCAATGAAGTTCTGGAAACTGGCGTGAAACTAAATACCCATTATAAAGTAAATAAGCACCTAAGCCTTTTATCCGGGTACCAGTTTAATGAAACAGGAATGTTAAACGAAACTACCGTTAGTGCTCCGTCATATAAACGAACTAAAAAAGATGTTTTGTTAAATCATTCCCTATTTTCGGAAGCGGAATACAACAATGCAAACACTTATTTAAGAGTTGGTATGCGTATAAATTATTTTCAAAAATTTGATAAAATATTGATTGAACCAAGAATAAATATCCAACAAAAATTATCAACTGATTTTGCTTTGAAACTGGAAGGGGAATTTAAAAATCAAACTACTGCACAAATAATTGATTTTGAAGATGATTTTCTTGGTGTTGAAAAAAGACGTTGGGTTTTAGTAAACAATCAAGATATCCCAATTGCAACAAGTAAACAAGGCTCTTTTGGAATCGAATTCAATCAAAAAAAATTAAATATTGAGCTTACTGGATTTTATAAATTGGTAAAGGGTATAACGGCTTCTAATCAGGGTTTCTATAATAGTTTTCAGTTTATTAACGCCAACGGCAGCTATATAGCAAAAGGAATTGAGTTTCTAGCCAATAAAACAGCTCGTAAATATAGTGCTTGGTTCAGTTACACCTATAGCATAAACGATTATGAATTTGCTGTTTTTACGCCTTCTGTCTTTCCTAATAATGCGGATATAAGACATTCTTTTTCTATTGGGTTTTATTATGATATAATCAAAAATCTAAAAGTATCTGTTGGTGGAGTATGGCGAAACGGGCAACCGTACACAAAACCCATTCCAGGAAATGAAACCATACAAGACGGAAATACCACAATGGTCAACTACGATTCCCCCAACAATGAAAATTTAGATAATTTCATGCGTTTAGACGCTTCCTTACAGTATAATTTCAACCTGTCTGAATCAATTAAAGCTTCGTTTACAGCCGGTGTAATCAATGCTTCCAATCAGGACAATGTCATCAATCGCTATTACAAAGTCAATCCAAATGATACTAATGATGCCATTCAAGTAGACAATAAGTCACTTGGCTTAACGCCAAATATAAGTTTCAGAGTAAATTTTTAAGGATTATTTTATTACCACCTAAGGTAGATTATATTGCTTTATTTATAATGTGCTGATAGAAAAATTTAATCCAAATTACCATAAAAAATAGTGCAATAAAATGACCGAAAATAATTCAAGAAAACAACAAGCTAAATTACTCCGGATTTTTAGAAAATTACACAGAACAACTGGCGCTTTTTTATTCCTATTTTTCTTTATTGTTTCCGTGACAGGACTATTATTAGGTTGGAAAAAAAATAGTGGCGGACTACTGCAATCAAAATCTTATCAAGGTACTTCGGTGCAATTTAAAGACTGGCTTCCTATTGATAGTTTGCATAAAAATGCTTGCAAAATTGTACACGATTCTATTTCAGCAGATAGTACTTTAGAACTAGAGCGCATTGAAATAAAAAAAGATAAAGGAATGGTAAAATTTATTTTTGCTGAGAATTATTGGGGAATTCAACTAGACGGAGCAACAGGAAAATTATTGCATATTGAAAGACGAAGATCTGATATTATTGAAAAAATACACGATGGATCAATTGTTGACGATTACTTCAAAACGGGTAGTGGTTTCTTCAAATTATTTTACACAACCGTCATGGGATTTGCACTTTTACTGTTTACAATCACAGGATTCTGGCTCTGGTATGGGCCTAAGAGGATGAAACGAAAATCATAAAGTGATAATTCAAGTAAATAATACTTTATTATTTTCTCTATTGTTGCATAAATAATCATAATTATTCCTCTGCAATGTCATCTGCAAAGAAGACTAAAATAAAAGGTTACGCTTTAATTTAGTTCCAAGGACGGATCAAAAAAGCCTGTTTAATAATTCAAACAGGCTATTTGTCAGTATTTATTTTAGATTTCTAAGATATTCCAGCCACTGCTTTTATTTCATCAATAATTCGAAGTGCCAAAGCATCTGCTTTCTCTTGTGAAGCAGCTTCGGTATAAATACGAATTATAGGCTCCGTATTCGATTTTCTTAGGTGAACCCAATTTTCAGCAAAGTCAATTTTTACACCGTCAATGGTTGTACTATCTTCGTTTTTGTATTTTTCCGTCATGGCAACAAGAATCGCATCTACATCAATTTGTGGCGTCAATTCGATTTTGTTTTTGCTCATATAATATTCCGGATACGAAGCACGCAAAGCCGAAACTGTCATTTTTTTGTTAGCCAAATGCGTTAAAAACAGCGCTACTCCCACTAAACTATCACGACCGTAATGCAGTTCCGGATAAATGATTCCGCCATTTCCTTCACCACCTATTACAGCATTATTCTTTTTCATCAACTCGACTACATTTACCTCACCCACCGCACTGGCTTCATAGCTTCCGTTATGCAAATTAGTTACATCACGCAACGCACGGGAAGACGACATATTCGAAACCGTATTCCCTGGTGTTTTACTCAATACATAATCGGCGCAAGCCACCAAAGTATATTCTTCACCAAACATCTCTCCGTCTTCACAAATGAAAGCCAAACGATCCACATCAGGATCTACCACGATTCCTAAATCTGCTTTTTCTTTGACAACCAATTCGGATATATCAGTCAAATGTTCTTTCAACGGTTCGGGATTGTGAGGAAAATGACCATTTGGTTCACAGTATAACTCGACTACTTCAACGCCCATTAATTCCAATAATCTTGGAATAATAATTCCTCCAGAAGAATTTACACCATCCACAACCACTTTAAATTTAGCTGCTTTTACTGCATCAACATCTACCAAAGGCAAATTCAACACTTCATCAATATGAATATCCATGTAGGCGTCGTTAATCATAATTTCTCCCAAATTATCCACATCTGAGAAATCGAAAGCTTCCGTTTCAGCAATTTCAAGAATTTTCAAGCCTTCTTCTCCATTCAGGAATTCTCCTTTTTCATTCAATAATTTCAAGGCATTCCATTGTTTTGGATTGTGAGAAGCGGTAAGGATAATGCCACCTTCAGCTTTTTCTAACGGAACAGCAACTTCAACCGTTGGGGTTGTTGATAGACCTAAATCAATCACGTCAATTCCTAAACCAATTAAAGTATTTACCACCAAATTGTGAATCATTGGTCCCGAAATACGGGCGTCACGACCTACAACAACAGTGATTTTTTCTTTCCCGATATATTTTTTCAACCAAGTTCCGTACGCCGCGGCAAATTTAACCGCATCAACAGGTGTCAGGTTATCTCCTACTTTACCTCCTATTGTCCCACGTATTCCCGATATTGATTTTATTAAAGTCATTGATTAATTATTTTAAATTTTGAATTATAAATTTTAAATTGCTCACAAATATAATAATTGACGCTTTATAAAAGTCATTTAGAATTCAAAATTAACCATTTAAATTCCTAAATTAGGCGAATGAATTTTCTAGCACACATCTATCTTTCCGGTGATAATGATTTAATCAAAATTGGCAATTTCATGGCCGATGGAATTCGGGGAAAACATTTTGAAAGCTTTCCTTTAGAAATTCAAAAAGGAATTGTTCTGCATCGTGCCATTGACACTTTTACTGATGCACATCTTGTTTTTAGAAAAAGTACCAAACGCCTGCATGAGCATTATCATCATTATGCAGGTGTAATTGTTGATGTTTTTTACGACCATTTTTTGGCTAAAAACTGGACGAAGTATTCCGATGAAAAACTAGAGGACTTTGTGATACGATTTTACCAATCCTTGTATTATAATTATGAGATCTTGTCAGAACGAACCAAAGGACTAATGCCTACCATGATGAAAGAAAATTGGCTGGTGAGTTATCAAACGGTTGAAGGAATTGAGCATATTTTGACTCAAATGGACCATCGCACCAAAAATGAATCTAAAATGCGGTTTGCTACCAATGAGCTTTCAGAATTTTATTCGGAATTTGAAAAGGAGTTCACGGAATTCTTTGAAGAATTGAACGCTTTTGCAAAACAAAAAAGAATTGATTAATGATTTTTTTTACCACATAGAAACATAAGTTTGTTTTTTGTAGAGACAGATTAGAAAATAATTTTCAAACATAAGTAATAACCATGGTATAATGTCGTATTTTAAAATCAGGATAAAATTATGTAACAATCTGATTTAAAGTTATTTTACTTAAAGTTAATTCTTTTGACTTTACGACTTTTAAACTTTCGCCTTACTTAGTAGTATTACAAAGACAATATTATATTTAAATCAACAACGCTTTAAGAAGATTAATAATTCGAAAGGACTAAAAGGATGATTACACAAAAATATCTAAATGAATTAAGCTTTCAAATTATTGGGGCAGCAATAGAAGTTCATAAAATCATGGGTAGAGGTTTATTAGAAAGCGTCTATCACCAATGTATGAAAGAGGAATTACGGGTGCGGAATATTAATTTTATTTCAGAGCTTAAAATACCTGTCATTTACAAAGGCAAAATCATGGAATCTGATTTTAGATGTGATTTGTTAGTTGAAAACTTAATTGTGGTAGAGTTTAAAGCCGTCTCAGAAATACATCCTGCTTTTGAAGCAAAACTTTTGAATCATATGAAATTATTAAAATCACCAAAAGGTGTTTTGATAAATTTTAATTGTTATAATATTTTCAAAGAGGGGCAAAAGACTTTCGTTAATGAATTTTATAAAATTTTACCAACAGAGTAACTAAATCCGTCTATGAAATCTATTTTTAAGCGAAGTTTTTTTACACACAAACTAAAATTCTATGTCTCTATGTGGTCAAACCATTTAAAGTATTACAATATAAAACAACCAAAACAATACACCTAAAACCAAAATATATTATACAATGAAAAAAATACTATTCCTACTTGCCTTTGCCGTTTTAGGTTGCAAATCAAATGAAAAAACAGTCGAACCAACAGGTTTAGTGACTTCTAAAGCGATGGTCGTTTCCGCTCGTGAAGAAGCGTCGCAAATTGGAGTTGAAATCATGAAAAAAGGCGGTAATGCTTTTGATGCTATGGTTGCCATGGAACTGGCTTTGGCGGTTTCACATCCTCAGGCGGGAAATATTGGTGGTGGCGGTTTCATGGTTTTCAGAAAAGCCAATGGTGAAACAGGCGCTATCGATTACAGAGAAAAAGCACCTTTGGCAGCATCTAAAGATATGTTTCTAGACAAAAAAGGAAATGTAATTGAAGGAAAAAGTACTGCGACTGCTTTGGCATCTGGAATTCCGGGTACCATTGCAGGAATATTTGAAGTACACAAAAAATATGGCTCTTTACCCATCAGTGAAATTCTCAAACCTGTAATTGCTTTGGCAGAAAGAGGTGTTATTGTCACTAAATTTCAAGCCGAAAGTTTGGCGTATCACAGAGCCTCCTTTATAAAAAGTAATGGTAAGAACAGTTTGTTTTCTAAAGTATATAAAGAAAATGATACTATAAAATACATCGCTTTGGCAGCAACATTAAAACGAATTGCTAAAAACGGACGAGATGAATTTTACAAAGGAGAAACTGCTCAAAAGTTAGTTGCTTTTCTTGCTGAAAAAGGTGGAAATACCACCATTGAAGATTTTAATAGTTATAAAGCCAAGTGGCGAACTCCAATTACTTTTCAATATAAAAATTTAAAAATCACCTCGATGTCGCCTCCCAGCAGTGGTGGAATTTGTTTGAATCAAATCATGAAAATGATTGAGCCCTTCAACCTCTCGCAAATGGGACACAACAGCCTAAAAACGATTCAAGTCATTACTGAAGCAGAACGAAGAGCCTATGCGGACAGGAATTATTTCTTGGGTGATCCTGATTTTGTAAAACTTCCGGTAAAAGAATTAGTAAGTCCATCCTATTTAGAAAAAAGAATGGCTGATTTTTCATTTGATAAAGCTTCTAAATCTTCGGATATTGCCCACGGAGCAATCAAGGGATATGAAAGCAACCAAACCACACATTACTCTATTGTTGATGCCGCTGGGAATGCAGTTTCAGCAACAACTACTTTAAATGATAACTATGGTTCTAAAATATATTGTGACGAATTGGGTTTCTTTTTGAATAATCAAATGGATGATTTCAGTGCCAAACCGGGTGTTCCCAACTTATACGGACTCACTGGAAGTGAAGCCAACAGTATTGCTCCCGGAAAAAGAATGTTAAGTTCCATGACACCCACGATTGTCGAAAAAAACGGTACGCTTTTTATGGTTGTAGGTACGCCGGGAGGCTCCACCATTATCACATCGGTGTTACAAACGATATTAAATGTGTATGAATTTGATATGAGCATGCAAGAAGCGGTAAACGCCCCACGTTTTCACCATCAATGGTTACCCGATGAAATTACTTTTGAACCCAATTCATTCGATACAGAATTATTGAATAATCTGAAGAAAAAAAGCTATTTAATCAATGAAAAAAACAAAGAAATCATTGGTGAAGTTGATGCAATTTTGGTTTTGCCAAATGGAAAATTAGAAGGTGGCGCAGACAAAAGAGGTGATAATAAAGCCGTTGGTTTTTAAATTTATACATTCAAATGAAAAAAATTAGTATTCTACTATGTATGCTTTCTGTTGGGTGTAAAACCCAAAATATAATGGTTCAGCCCACAGGATTGGTTGCTGATAAAGCAATGGTCGTTTCGGCACGGGTAGAAGCGTCCAAAATTGGAGTTGAAATCATGCGAAAAGGGGGTAATGCTTTTGATGCGATGGTGGCAACCGAATTGGCTTTGGCAGTAGCCTACCCTTTTGCAGGAAATCTTGGCGGTGGCGGTTTTATGGTGTACCGAAAAGCGAACGGTGAAATTGGTTCGTTAGATTACCGTGAAAAAGCGCCGATAGCAGCCACGAAAAACATGTTTCTGGACGAAAAAGGAAATGTCATAAAAGGAAAAAGTACTGAGTCTCCGCTGGCTATTGGAGTTCCCGGAACAATTGCCGGTGTTTTTGCAGTTCATGAAAAACTAGGTTCATTACCGATTGCAGACATCCTGAAACCTGTAATTGCATTAGCCGAAAAAGGGGTTATTGTTACCAAAAAACAAGAAGACCGACTAGCTGCTTATCGAGATAGAATTATAAAAGTAAATGGGAACAAAACGTTATTTGCAACTGCTTTCAAAGAAAATGATGTAATACAATATCCTGCGCTGGCAGCTACGTTGAAAAGGATTTCAAAAAATGGCAGAGCTGAATTTTACAAAGGGAAAACTGCTGAAATATTAGTGAAATACCTTCAAGAAAAAGGAGCTATCATCACCTTAGAAGATCTGGCTCAATACGAAGCCAAATGGAGGACGCCACTCACTTTTGATTACAAGGATTTAAAGATAATCTCGATGCCTCCACCCAGCAGTGGCGGAATATGTCTAGCTGAAATATTCAAAATGATAGCGCCTTTCGACCTGGCTAAAATGGGACATAACTCAACCGAAGCCATTCAAGTTATTGTTGAAGCCGAAAGAAGGGCTTACGCAGACAGAAGTTATTATCTGGGCGATCCTGATTTTGTAAAAATTCCTTTAAAAGCCTTAATGACAGATGCGTATTTGAAACAAAGAATGTCGAATTTTAGTTTTGAAAAAGCCACCTTATCATCGGATATAAAAGAAGGAAAAGTAAATTATAATGAGAGTACAGAAACTACTCATTATTCTATTGTAGATCAGTTTGGGAATGCTGTTTCGGCAACAACAACATTAAACGACGGTTACGGGTCTAAATACTATTGTGATGAATTGGGATTTTTCCTCAACAACGAAATGGATGATTTCAGTGCCAAACCAGGTGTGCCTAATATGTTTGGATTGGTAGGAAATGAAGCTAATAGTATTGCGCCACAAAAACGAATGCTGAGTTCCATGACGCCAACAATTGTGGAGAGAAACGGCAAATTATTCATGGTTGTGGGTTCTCCCGGAGGCTCGACAATTATTACATCCGTATTGCAAACGATTTTAAATGTTTCTGAGTATAATTTCAGCATGCAACAAGCAGTAAACGCACCTCGTTTTCATCATCAATGGTTACCGGATTTAATCACTTTTGAGCCTAATACTTTCGATGCTAAAACTTTTGAAACCTTAAAGTCCCGAGGATACATCATCAATGAAAAAACAACACCTGTAATAGGAAAAGTAGATGCGATTTTGGTTTTACCAACTAAAAAATTAGAGGGTGGTGCTGATTTTAGAGGTGACGATACAGCGGTTGGATTTTAGTCCGTCGATTGTGCTCGGAATGATGACAAATTTACTTTTTTATGAAATTTACACACGCCTTAGAAAACGCTTTTACACAAAATAGATCCAAAAGCTGTGCAGCAGTTTGTCGCAAATTGTAATTTAAACCCCTTAAGCACAAAAGAAGCTTTAAAAAACATTTGTTAGGATTAAAATAATAGTAGTTTTGCATCCCCTTTAAAAAAAATATAATGTTCAAAAAGTTGATCACCAAATTAGAAGTAATAATTGCCATAGCACAGTCTTTATTGACTCCAAAACAGTTTATATTTTTATCTGCTGTTTTAGTTGGTATCTCTTCTGCATTTGCCGTAATCGTTTTAAAAACTTTTGCCCATTGGGTTTTTTCTTTTGCCACGTATGTCAGTGGAATATTAAAATTAGGTTTTCTTAATAGTATCTTGCCTATAATTGGTATTCTGCTTACTGTTTTTGTAGTCAAAAGAGTTTTGGGAGGAACCATACAAAAAGGAACTTCGCAAATTTTATATGCTGTTGCCAAAAAAGCAAGTATTATTCAAAAAAAACAAATGTATTCCCAAATTGTTACCAGCTCACTAACAGTTGGATTAGGAGGGTCTGCAGGTCTGGAGAGCCCTATTGTTATTACAGGAGCTGCTTTTGGGTCTAATTATGCCCAAAAATATAAACTGAGTTATAAAGACCGAACGCTTCTAATCGGTTGTGGTGTTGCCGCAGGTATTGCCGCTGCTTTTAATGCGCCAATTGCGGGTGTATTATTTGCTATTGAAGTGTTATTAGTTGATGTGAGTATTGCGGCATTTACACCCATTATGATTGCAGCGGCAACAGGCGCATTAGTATCCGTCATTGCCTTGGACGAAGCCATCTTACTGTCCTTTAAGCAACAGCAAAGTTTTGATTATCACAACCTTTTTTTTTACGTACTTTTAGGCTTGTTAACCGGGTTTGTTTCCGTTTATTATTCCCGTAACTTTCAAAGGGTAGAACATTTTTTTGCCAGACTTAAATTATCGCCTTATAAAAAAGCCTTATTTGGTTCTTCTATTTTGGCCATTCTTATTTTTATTTTTCCAACACTTTTTGGAGAAGGATATGAAAGTATCAAAACATTATCCGAAAATGATCCCGGAAAATTATTGGAGAACACTTTATTCAGTAGTTTTAGAAATAATAGTTGGGCGCTTTTATTGTTTGTAGGTTGCACCATGATGATGAAGGTTTTTGCTACAGGAATAACCTTGAGTAGTGGTGGTAATGGAGGTAATTTTGCACCTTCCCTATTTCTGGGGTCTTATGTTGGTTTTTTCTTTGCTAAATTTTTAAATTTAACCGGATTAACCAAACTTCCTATCAGCAATTTCACTTTGGTTGGCATGGCCGGAATATTGAGTGGCTTGTTTCATGCGCCATTGACTGCGATTTTCTTAATTGCTGAAATTACAGGAGGTTATAATTTAATGATTCCACTTATGATTGTTTCTTCTATCAGTTTTGCTATTTCAAAGCGTTTTGAAAAACATTCTATGGATGTAAAAAATCTTATTCAAAAAGGACATGCATTTACCAGCAATAAAGACACTAATGTTCTTTCCACATTAGAAACAAATTCTATTATTCAAACGGATTTTTTAACGGTCACGCCAAATGAAAATTTAGAAAAATTAGTAGATTTGATATCACATTCTAATCAAGTAATTTTTGCTGTAGTAGATCCAGAAAATCAACTTCTAGGAATGGTTCATTTTAATACTATTCGGGAAATAATATTCAATACCTATAGAGTTAAATATACTTTGGTCAAAGATATTATGATAAAACCTTTGGAAACCGTCACTCCGGATGACAGTATGGAAACCGTCATGAATAAATTTGAAAAATCTAAAGTAGCCTTTTTGCCAGTACTCAAAAACGACAAATATTATGGTTTTATTTCTAAATCTATTGCGCTTGAGGCATACAGAACTAAACTAAAATCGATGACGATAGAATAATTTCGTAATTACTTTTAACACAAACTTCTAAAGTGTTCTATCGAAAGAATAAATCAAAATAGTAACTTTGTTTCCGAAAAATTCGGAATCTGCGAAAAATTATGTTAGACAAAGACAATACCATCGAAGTTCAAGGCGCTCGCGTTCACAACTTAAAAAATATAGATGTTTCTATTCCTCGGGAAAAACTGGTTGTAATTACCGGTCTCTCAGGTTCTGGAAAATCCTCCTTAGCTTTTGATACTATTTATGCCGAAGGGCAACGCCGTTATGTAGAAACTTTTTCGGCTTATGCACGCCAGTTTCTTGGTGGCTTGGAACGTCCCGATGTGGATAAAATTGACGGACTTTCTCCTGTAATTGCTATTGAACAAAAAACGACCAGTAAAAGTCCGCGTTCCACCGTGGGAACTATCACTGAAATTTATGATTTCCTACGTTTGCTTTATGCTCGTGCAGCTGATGCATACAGTTACAACACCGGCGAGAAAATGGTTTCCTATTCTGATGAGCAAATCAAAGATTTGATTATTCAAGATTTTACCGGAAAGCGAATCAATATTTTAGCGCCAGTTATTCGGTCTCGCAAAGGACATTATGCGGAGCTTTTTCAACAAATTGCCAAGCAAGGTTTTCTTAAAGTTCGCGTAAACGGCGATGTATTGGATATTACTTTGGGAATGAAATTAGACCGTTATAAAACACACGACATCGAAATTGTTGTGGATCGAATGGTGATTGAAGCCACCCCAGATAACGAGAAACGTTTGTCGGAAAGCATCAATACAGCCATGCATCATGGGGAGAACGTCTTGATGGTTTTGGATCAAGATTCCAATGAAGTACGATTTTTTAGCCGGAATTTGATGTGTCCTACTACTGGAATTTCCTATCAGAATCCCGAACCCAATTTATTTTCTTTCAATTCCCCAAAAGGCGCTTGTGATCATTGCAATGGCTTAGGAACAGTCAATGAAATTAACCAAAAAAAGATTATTCCAAATCCAAAATTATCCATAAAAAATGGCGGTTTTGCGCCTTTGGGAGAATATAAATCTTCGTGGATTTTTAAGCAACTTGAAATCATAGGCGAAAAATATAGTTTCAAATTGACGGATGCCATAGAAACCATTCCGCAGGAAGCTATGGAAATGATTTTGAATGGCGGAAAAGAAAAATTCACCATCAACTCAAAAGATTTAGGCGTTGCCCGAGAATACAAAATTGATTTTGAAGGGATTTCACATTTCATAAAAAACCAACATGATGAAAGCGGCTCTACATCAATCAAGCGCTGGGCAAAGGAATTTATGGACGAAATAAAATGTCCGGTTTGTGACGGTTCCCGTTTGAAAAAAGAAGCGATGTTCTTTAAAATCAATGAAAAGAATAGTACCGAATTGTGCGATATGGATATTTCGGATCTAACGGTTTGGTTTAATGACTTAGAAAATCATTTATCCGACAAACAAAAACGCATCGCTACCGAAGTCATCAAAGAGATTAAGGATCGATTGAACTTCTTAATGAATGTAGGCTTGGATTATTTGGCTTTAAGCCGAAGCTCTAAATCACTTTCGGGTGGTGAAGCACAACGCATTCGATTAGCGACTCAAATTGGTTCGCAACTTGTAGGTGTTTTATATATCTTGGATGAGCCAAGTATTGGTTTACACCAAAGAGATAATGATAAATTGATTCATTCCCTGGAACAATTACGCGATATTGGAAACTCTGTAATTGTGGTAGAACACGATAAAGATATGATTGAACGTGCAGATTATGTAATTGATATTGGACCAAAAGCAGGAAAATACGGAGGACAAATCATTAGCATTGGAACTCCTGCAGAAACAATGGCCTCAAATACCATTACGGCACAATATCTCAATGGGAAGATGAAAATTGAGGTTCCAGCAAAACGTCGGGAGGGAAATGGGAAATTCCTAAAACTGACCGGAGCAACCGGAAATAACTTGAAAAATGTTTCGATAGAATTGCCTTTGGGCAAAATGATTTGCGTGACTGGAGTTTCCGGAAGTGGTAAATCTACGTTAATTAATGAAACGCTCTACCCTATTTTGAACGCGTATTATTTTAATGGTGTCAAAAAACCAAAACCGTATAAAAAAATTGAAGGACTGGAACATATTGATAAAGTGATTGATATTGACCAAAGTCCGATTGGCAGAACGCCCCGCTCTAATCCTGCAACTTATACCGAAGTTTTTACCGAAATCAGAAATCTGTTTACGATGACTTCTGAAAGTCTGATTCGGGGATATAAAGCCGGACGTTTTAGTTTTAATGTCAAAGGCGGACGTTGTGAAACCTGCCAAGGTTCTGGAGTGCGAACGATTGAAATGAATTTTTTACCTGATGTATATGTAGAATGTGAAACCTGCCAAGGAAAGCGTTTTAACAGAGAAACTTTGGAGATTCGATACAAAGGAAAATCCATTTCGGATGTGTTGAATATGACAGTAGATGAAGCGGTTCCGTTCTTTGAAATGATTCCGAAGATTTATAGAAAAGTAAAAACTATTCAGGATGTTGGATTAGGATATATTACCCTTGGACAACAAAGCACTACACTCTCCGGCGGTGAGGCACAGCGCATTAAGCTGGCGGGAGAATTATCTAAAAAAGATACTGGGAACACGTTTTATATTCTGGATGAACCCACAACTGGTTTGCATTTTGAAGACATTCGAGTGTTGATGGAAGTGATCAATAAACTGGTTGACAAAGGAAATACTATTTTGATTATCGAACACAATATGGACGTGATTAAACTTGCGGATTACATCATCGACATTGGCCCTGAAGGCGGAAAAGGCGGCGGACAACTCATTGCCAAAGGAACTCCGGAAGAAATTATTAAAAATAAGAAAAGCTATACAGCGCAATTCTTGAAAAAAGAATTACTTTAGTATACATAAAAAATAAAAAAATAATTTTTGGAAATTATGAATTTAAAAGAAGCGTTCAGTAGTGTCGAAAACTATTTTTCACCTAAAATAATTGGTGAAGTTAATGATCAATTTATTAAAGTGGCAAAAATCAAAGGCCAAGATTTACCATGGCATAATCATGAAAATGAAGATGAATTATTTTACATTGTAGAAGGAGAACTTTTAATGGAAATTGAAAACGAACCTAAATTCACTATGAAAAAAGGAGATTTATTTGTGGTAAAAAAAGGTATAAACCACAGAGTTTCGTCAACTGACGACTGTTTAATAATGCTGATAGAATCAAAAACTACTGAACATACTGGTAAAGTTATATCTAAAATAACAAAATCCATTGAAGAGCAAACGTATTAAATTTGCTTAGCCCTGATAGCAATGAAAATCCTTTATTGTTTTTCTTTAAAACAATAAAGATTGAAATGGATAGCAGGAAATAGCTCCAAAAAAAAGAGAAATTAAAATATATTTTTGAAAATGAGATTAGAAGATTTTGATAACGACGAAGATAGAGTAATCCAAGACCGACTGAAAAGAAAGACTTGGAACGAAATTAGGACCAATGATAGTTGGGCGATTTTTAAAATCATGGCCGAATTTGTTAATGGTTATGAGAGCATGGGACGCATAGGTCCGTGCGTAACCATTTTTGGTTCTGCCAGAACAAAGCCTGAAGACCCCTACTATTTGCTTGCTGAAAAGATTGCCTATAAAATCAGTAAGGCCGGTTATGGTGTAATCACTGGCGGTGGTCCAGGAATTATGGAGGCAGGAAACAAAGGTGCACATTTGGGTGGTGGAACATCAGTAGGATTGAATATTGAACTGCCTTTTGAGCAACATTTCAACCCATATATTGACAGTGATAAAAACCTTAATTTTGATTATTTCTTTGTTCGCAAAGTGATGTTTGTCAAATATTCTCAAGGTTTTGTAGTGATGCCGGGAGGTTTTGGAACGATGGATGAATTATTTGAAGCGATGACTTTAATACAAACCAAAAAAATTGCTCGATTCCCAATTATACTTGTTGGTTCCAGCTTTTGGGCAGGATTAATTGAATGGATAAAAACGGTTTTAGTGGAAAAAGAAGGTACAGTTCATGCCGAAGATTTGAATTTATTTAAAATTGTAGACACAGAAGATGAAGTGGTTGACGTCCTGAATGCCTTTTACAAGAAATACGATTTATCTCCAAATTTTTAAACAAAAAAAGAAGTTGCTTCAAAACAGCTTCTTTTTTTTGTTTTATTTTAAGATCCCTAGTAAGAATACTATCTAATTATAAGTACATTTATTTTTTTAATAAATCAATATCTGAATTTGAAATCATACCTTAAAATATTCTGTTACATTCTTTTTTTATTAGCTACATTGAATCAATATGCACAGCAGCACTCTACCATCTCTGTAGTGTTAAATATTGAAAAAAAGACATTGGATATTAAGCAGGAAATCATTTTTAATAATCAGTCCGATGATACGTTGACATCTATTGTTTTGAATGACTGGAATAATGCCTTTTCCAATAAAAATACGCCTTTAGCCAAACGATTTTCGGATGAATTTTATAGAGGATTTCATTTAGCCAAAGAAGAAGAGCGTGGTAGCACAATAAATTTAATTATTACAGATGCCACTCAGCAGTTTTTGTCTTGGCAAAGGACAGAGAAAAATCCTGATTATGTAGTTGTCCAATTAAAAAATCCGCTACTTCCAAACCAGAAAATCAATTTAAATCTCTCGTACATTACTAAAATCCCCAGCGAAAAATTTACAAAATTTGGTTACCACAACAATGGAACTGTAAACCTTAAAAACTGGTACCTTACTCCTGCGCGTTATGAAAACCATGCTTTTATCAAAAATAGTAATAATAATCTGGATGATATTGCCAATGCTATTTCTAACTTTGAAATTGATCTTAAAATACCCACTACTTTAGAAGCAACATCCGATTTAAACAGTGAGAAAACAACTGATAATAATGGCTTTTCAAACTACAAATTGTGGGGAAATAACAGAACGGATTTCAGTCTGATCATTGAGCCTAAATTGAATTTTGAGAGTTACAAAAACAGTTCAGTTGAAGTACTCACGGATATGAAAAGCAACAAATTAGACAACATTCAAAAAGCAATTGCAATTGACCGAATTGTGAATTTCGCAAGTGATTTGATTGGAAAATATCCTTACGAAAGAATTGTAGTTTCCCAAACGGATTATGAGAAAAATCCGTTTTATGGATTGAATCAGCTTCCCTCATTTATAAGTCCTTTTTCTGATGAATTTATTTTCGAAATCAAATTTCTAAAAGCCTATTTAAATGAATATTTAAAAAAGAGTTTACATCTGGATCCTAGAAAAGACAATTGGATTTATGATGGTATTCAAGTTTATGCGATGATGAAATATATGGATGAAAATCATCCCAAAGCTAAAATGATGGGCAGTGCATCAAACATCCGATTGCTAAAAAGTTTCAATCTGACCAATATTGACTTTAATGGACAATACAGTTATTTCTATATGTTGATGGCTCGCAAAAATCTGGATCAGCCATTAGGCGATCCAAAGAACACTTTAATAAAATTCAATGAACAAATTGCCAGTAAATACCGTGCGGGATTAAGCATTCGGTTTCTGGATGATTATTTGTTAAATGATGCTGTAAAGACCAGTATTCAACAATTTTATAAAAAAAATCAGTTGGAACAAGTATCGAGATCCGATTTTGAAATTTTATTAAAATCAAATACAACTAAAGATATCAGTTGGTTTTTTAATACAATCATTAATTCAAGAGACATCATTGATTATAAATTTTCAAGCGTCTTAAAAACCCAAGACAGTATCACTTTTTCAATTAAAAACAGAACTGGAACTCTTATTCCCATTCCAGTTTATGGTACTAAAAAAGGTCAAATTGTTTTTAAGCAATGGCTGGATATTAATGAAACCGATACTACTTTCACGATACCCAGAAATAATGCTGACAAAATTATTTTAAATCTAAAAAATGAAGTTCCAGAATATAACTTAAGAAATAACTGGAAGAAATTAGAAGGTTTTTTCCCTAATAATCGTCCTGTAAAGTTTGTTTTCATGAAAGACTTAGAGGATCCTTATTACAATCAAGTACTGTATGTTCCGTCAATATATTACAATTTATACGATGGTTTAACTCCCGGCATCAGATTGCATAACAAAACCATTCTGGAAAAGCCTTTTGTTTTTGATGTCAATCCATCTTATTCTACTAAATCAAATAACGTATCTGGTTCAGCATTTTTTGTGGTCAACCAAAATTTTAGAAACACAACGCTGTATAATGCCCGATATTCAGTAAGTGGATCCTATTTTCATTATGCACAGGATGCAGCGTATCTTAGACTAAATCCAACGGTGCAATTGCGTATCCGAGAGCCCAACTTCAGAGACAATAGGAAACAGCTTTTCTTATTCCGACAAGTAATTGTCAATAAAGAAAAAAGCATCCTGGTACTTGACAACTCCCCCGAAAATTATTCTGTTTTTGATGCGAGATATATTAATACCAAAACAGAAGTTACCAACCATTTTAATTTTACTACGGATCTACAAATTTCTGGTAAATTCGGAAAAATTACAGGTGAAATTGAATACCGAAAACTCTTTGAAAACAACCGGCAAATTAATTTACGGTTGTATGCGGGAAGTTTTTTGTATAATAAAACGCAATCCGATTTTTTCAGCTTCGCATTAGACCGGCCAACGGATTACCTTTTTGATTACAATTATTTTGGAAGGTCTGAAAGTACAGGGATTTTTAGTCAACAATATGTATTGGCCGAAGGCGGTTTTAAATCAAAAATTGCTACGCCTTATGCCAATCGATGGCTTACCAGCTTTAATGCCAGTTATAGTATCTGGAACTGGATTGAAGTATATGGTGACATTGGTTTAATCAAAAATAAAAATGTAAAAGAAAGATTTGTCTATGACAGTGGTATACGCCTAAATTTAGTCACAGATTATTTTGAATTATATTTTCCGGTCTATTCTACAAATGGATGGGAAATTGCCCAAAACAATTACAATGAAAAAATACGCTTCATCGTAACTTTTTCACCTAAAACATTAATCAATCTTTTTAATCGAAAATGGTTCTAATCCAATAAGATTCTCATTAATTATTAAACTATTCTTAGTGAATTGATTTTAAAATTACATATACTAAAAAAATAAGATACTTTTTATTAGAATAAATTACAATAATTTAATTATATTTATTTCAATGAATTATGAATCTAGCTACTTTTTAAGTAAATTTGCACCTCAAAGTTATACTTTTCAATTATGATAAAAGAAAAAACCAATACTACATTGACATTTGAAGATTTCAAAATCGAAGTATTAAATGACTATAAAATAGCCATATTAAGCAGAGAATGCAGTCTTTTAGGACGTAAGGAAGTATTAACTGGAAAAGCTAAATTTGGGATTTTTGGAGATGGAAAAGAAGTACCACAACTGGCAATGGCGAAAGCATTCCAAAATGGAGATTTCCGTTCTGGCTACTATCGGGATCAAACGTTTATGATGGCTATTGGTGAACTTAGTATCCAACAATTTTTTGCCGGATTATATGGTCATAATGATATCGAACAAGAACCAATGTCAGCAGGAAGGCAAATGGGCGGTCACTTTGCTACCCATAGCCTAAATGAAGATGGAAGTTGGAAAAACTTAACAAAACAAAAAAACTCTAGCGCTGACATTTCCCCAACTGCCGGACAAATGCCACGTTTATTAGGACTGGCTCAAGCATCAAAAATTTACAGACAAGTCTCCGGAATACCAAATGCAGCTAATTTTTCTAATCAAGGAAATGAGATTGCCTGGGGCACCATAGGAAACGCAAGTACTTCAGAAGGCTTATTTTTTGAAACTATCAATGCAGCGGGTGTTTTACAAGTACCAATGGTAATGAGTATTTGGGATGATGAATATGGGATTTCTGTTCATGCAAGACATCAAACCACAAAAGAAAATATTTCTGAAATTTTAAAAGGATACCAAAAAGACAAAAACACAAATGGCTTTGAAATTTTAAGAGTAAAAGGGTGGGATTATGCAGACCTGATTGCCACGTATGAAAAAGCTGCCACTATAGCCCGAGAAAATCATACTCCTGTTTTGATACACGTAAATGAATTGACACAACCGCAAGGACATTCCAGTTCTGGTTCTCATGAGCGCTACAAAAATACGGACCGATTGGCCTGGGAAAAAGACTATGATTGCATCCGTCAAATGAGATTATGGATGATTGCTATCAATATTGCTTCTCCTGAAGAAATTGAAGCCATTGATACACAAGCCAAAAAAGATGTTTTAGAAGGCAAGAAAGCGGCCTGGAATGCATTTTTAGAACCCATAATTGAAGAGCAAAAAGAAATAGTCGCTCTATTACAAAAAATAGCCGAAAGCAGCAAAAACAAAGAAGCGATATTAAAACATATCGTTGATTTAAGCAGTATCAAATCTCCTTTGAAAAAGGAAATTCTGGTGACAGCCCGAAAAGTATTGCGTTTAATCCTAAATGAAAATAGCAAAACTGAACTGTCACTTTGGATAAAAACCTACACTGCTAAAACACAAAAGAATTTTAGCAGCAACTTATTTTCGGAAACGGATTTAAATGTGTTCTCTGTCAAAAAAGTTCTGCCTATTTATGCTGAAGATGCCAAGGAAGATACAGATGGACGTATGATTTTGCGGGATAATTTTGATGCAATTTTTACTAAATATCCTGAAACATTAATTTTTGGTGAGGATGCTGGAGCTATTGGTGATGTCAATCAAGGTTTAGAAGGAATGCAAGAAAAATACGGAGAACTCCGCGTTGCCGATGTAGGAATTCGTGAAGCAACCATTTTAGGTCAAGGGATTGGAATGGCTTTAAGAGGTCTTCGCCCTATTGCCGAAATTCAATATTTAGATTATTTATTGTATGCAATTCAAATCATGAGTGATGATTTAGCTACGTTGCGCTATAGAACCGTAGGAAAACAAAAAGCACCATTAATTATCCGTACTCGTGGTCATCGTTTAGAAGGCATCTGGCATTCTGGTTCTCCTATGGGAATGATTATAAATGCCATTAGAGGAATTCACGTTTTAGTTCCTAGAAACATGACTCAAGCAGCCGGTTTTTATAATAGTTTATTAGAATGTGACGAGCCTGCTTTAGTCATTGAGTGCCTGAACGGTTATCGATTGAAAGAAAAAATGCCTTTAAACTATGGCGAATTTAAAACACCAATTGGAGTAGTTGAAACCTTAAAACAAGGAACAGACATTACACTCGTTTCCTATGGTTCTACTTTGCGATTAGTACAGCAAGCTGCCAAGGAACTCCTTGAAATAGGTATAGATTGCGAGATTATCGACCTACAATCTTTGCTTCCGTTTGACATTAATCAAGATGTTGTAAAAAGTATTGCTAAAACAAATCGTCTTTTAGTAATTGATGAGGATGTTCCTGGTGGTGCTTCAGCTTATGTTTTACAACAAATTATTGAGCATCAAGATGGTTATAATTATTTAGACAGCAAACCTCAAACGCTAACAGCAAAAGCACATCGACCTGCTTACGGAACAGATGGTGATTATTTCTCTAAACCTTCAATAGAAGATATTTTTGAAAAAGTGTATGGTATGATGAATGAAGTAAATCCATCAAAATATCCAAATTTATACTAAGATCCAATTCATAAATTAGAATCCCAATTGGAAACGATTGGGATTTTTTTTGATAGAAAAAATACACAAACTCATTTCTAAACAGTCATTAGATAATCCATTATTAGATTGTTTATCCCATTTAACGGATGAGCATGAAAAGTTGATGACGTTTTAAAAGAAAAATTCAGCTGCTAAACTCGGTACCTATTTATAAATAAATTCTTAAAATTAGGAGTTAAAAATTATACTTGTACACTCAAATTAAAAGGTTCTATCTGCTAATTAAAAGTTATAAAGCGGGCGTAAAATTTTTATACAGCCTTTTTTTATTTAAATTTAAGCTTTTTAAAACCCAATAAATGACAAAACTAGAAACTATCTTACACAACATTCAAAATGTTAAAGTTATAGATCAAACAATTGATTACAACAGCTACCTGCCATTAGATTTATCCAATACAAATGAAATCTTATCAAAACGAAATATACATACCGCAGTTGCCTTTGAAGAATATATTGAGGATTATTTAGCTCAAAATAATGCAAAAGTTGCGTTTGGAGGATATAATGAAATTAGAAATTTATACAAACGGAGTGAAATTTTTAATGACACGAAAACCGATGAAAGAAACATTCACATTGGTCTAGACTTATGGATCAAGGCAGGAACGCCAGTTCTGGCAGCATTAGACGGATTTATCCACAGTTTCAATTACAATACTGGTGTGGGTGATTATGGCCCCACTATTATTCTGGAACATAAAATAGAAAATCAAAAATTCTATACTTTATACGGTCATTTGTCCCTTGAAAGCATTAGTAACATTAATATTGGTGATGTGTACGAAAAAGGAAGTCAGCTGGCTACATTAGGCGATTCTGCTGTCAATGGTGATTATGCCCCACATTTGCATTTTCAGATTATAAAAAAAATAGCAAAAATCCTTGGTGATTATCCGGGTGTCTGCAGCAAAAATGATTTGAGCTACTATTTGAAAAATTGTCCGGATCCTAATATCCTATTAAAAATTAAATAAATCATGAAAAAAATAATTATTGTATTTAGCATTCTTTTACTTATTGGATGCAAATCAAAAACTATTGTAATTGCCCCAGAACCCGAATTTGAGAACGCTAAAATTGTGAAGCTGGACTTAACAGCAATCGATGCGGATCAAAAAGCCAAAGCGTATGAATTAGGAAAGCGAGTTTTGATGACCTGTAATACTTCAAAATTCAAGCCTTTTAACCTCAATGAAGCCACAACGTCAGTAATAAAAAACACCACCGAAGAAAGACTGACAAAGACCTGTACGCGTTTTCGCCAATATTATGGAACTTTTATTGATCTTCAGTTAGTTGAGGTATATAAAAACAATTTTGACGGAAGTACTCTTTTCAGATACAAGGCATCATATACTAAAAAAGTAGCCAACAAGGAACTTCGAGTTACAATGAATGAAGAAAATAAAGTTTCCTCTATTAAATCATTAGATTGGGTAAATTCATTTTTGATGAAATAATTTTTTAAAAAATAGCACTGCATTTTTTCTTCAGGAATAGTTGTTGCAAAACAGAATAGAAATACTAAATTCCAAAAATAGTTTTAATGCCAATTATTTTAAAATTGCTAGAATATTACTGGTGAAAAATATTTAACGAAATTTACTAATTGTAAAAAATTAATTACTATAATTCAATTGAATATTTCGGATTAATATCCTATTAAAAATAGAATACCTTTAATTATATAACTTATAAGTTAAATTATATAATGTACCTTTATTACTAGAAGCTATTTTTGTCTAAACTGTAAAAGAAATATTTTTGAAACTATATATAAAATACATGGTAAGCAATCGCTGTAAAATTGCAGTGAAAGAAGAGCTAAAAAAACTAAACCTTCACTTTATGGTTGTCGATTTAGGAGAAGTTGAAATTATGGAAAATATTACTTTGGAGCAACGACAACAATTAAAAATTGCACTTTTAGATTCTGGACTTGAATTGATGGATGACAAAAAGTCAATGCTTATTGAAAAAATTAAAAATATAATTATCGAAATGGTGCACCATTCAACTGAAAATATTAAGATCAATTTTTCCGATTATTTGAGCCAACTCTTAAATCACGACTACACCTATTTATCTAACTTGTTTTCAGAAGTGCAGGGAACCACAATTGAACAATTTATAATTTCACATAAAACAGAACGGATCAAAGAATTAATTATTTACGGCGAATTAAATATAACTGAGATCGCTTGGAAAATGAATTACAGCAGTGTTGCCCATTTATCAAGTCAGTTCAAAAAAGTAACCGGACTTTCCCCTTCTCACTTTAAAAAATTAAAAGATAAAAGACGAAGCCCAATTGAAGAAATCGGGAATTTAAATTAGAACAATCAACACCTTATTTATCTACCTTCATAAATAAAACAGAAATCATTAAAAATCAAGAATCACAATACGCAAGAAGTTTAATAGAAGCCAGTCTGGATCCCATAATTGCAATAAATACGGAAGGGAAAATTACGGATATAAATCAAGCGACAATACATATAACGGGATTTACTCGCGATTTTTTAATTGATTCTGACTTTTTTGATTATTTTACAGAAAAACAAAAAATACAAGACATCTATCATGAAGTTCTCCAGAAAGGGGCTGTGTCTGATTTTCCGCTTACAATTCAAAATAAGAATGGCAGTTTTACGGATGTATTGTTTAATGCCTTTGTATACAAAGATAATTTAGGAACTATAATAGGCGTACTAATTGTTGCCAGAGATAGTGCAAAACAAAAATGGGCGCTAGATTTAAAAATTGCAAACAATGAACTTGCTTTTCAAAACAAGATCAAAGAAAAACGAGCGGCTGAATTAGTTATTGCCAATGAAGAATTGGCTTTTCAAAACAATGAAAAAGAAAAACGCGCGGATGAATTAGTTATTGCCAATAAGGAGCTTTTATTTCAAAGTAAAGAAAAAGAAAAACGAGAAATTGTAAATAAAAAACTAGAGGAACTTACGTACAACGCAAAATTAGCGTATCAGTATTCACTCAGTTTAATTGAAGCGAGTCGTGATCCATTGGTTACAATTAATACCAAAGGAAAAATTACTGACATGAATGAAGCCTTAGTAAATATCACAGGAATCCCTCGAGAGGAACTTACTGATTCTGATTTTTTTGATTATTTTACGGAACAACAAAACGCAAGAGAAGTATATCAGGAAGTATTTGAGAAAGGATCTGTTGCAGATTCACCACTTACACTACGGCATAAAGACGGCAAACTAACAGATGTATTATTCAACGGATCCGTATACAAAGATGACAAAGGAAACATCCTTGGTGTAGTAATTGTTGCCAGAGATGTTACTGAGCAAAAAAGAATTGCGACAGAGTTGATTGAGGCCAGAGTTTTTGCTGAGTTAACTACAGAAATTGCTGAAGAAGCTAAAAAAAATGCTGAAAGCGCCACTATTATAGCAGAGAATGCCGTAAAAGCAAAACAACAATTCTTATCAAATATGAGTCACGAAATACGTACCCCAATGAATGCCATCATTGGATTTACAAAAGTGGTTTTGAAAACAGAATTGACACCCAAACAAAAAGAATACATCAGTGCGATTAAGATGAGTGGTGATGCCCTAATTGTGCTGATCAACGACATACTCGATCTAGCAAAAGTTGATGCAGGAAAGATGACATTTGAAAAAAAACCTTTCAAAATGAAATCATCCATATCAGCTATGCTGCATTTATTTGAAACAAAAATTCAAGAAAAAAACTTACGATTAATAAAGCAATACGACAGTAAAATACCAAATGTACTTGTGGGAGACCCGGTGCGTTTGCATCAGATTATTTTAAACCTCGTGAGCAATGCCGTAAAGTTTACATCAAAAGGAAACATTACAGTAAGCGTACATTTGATACATGAAGACGAAGATCGAGTCATTATTGAATTTGCCGTTACTGATACCGGAATTGGTATCCCAGAAGAAAAAATAGACAAAATATTTGAAAATTTTCAACAAGCTTCCAGTGGAACTTCACGATTGTACGGAGGAACGGGACTAGGTCTGGCAATTGTCAAACAGCTGATAGAGCCACAAGGCGGGACTATAAGGGTAAGAAGTACCCTAAATGAAGGTTCTACATTTAGTTTTACTTTAAGTTTTCAGAAAACAAATGCCGATGTTGAATTAGAAAATGAGTTAATCGAATTAGATACCGAAATCAAGAATATTAAAGTCTTAGTAGTTGAAGATATTCCGCTCAATCAATTGCTAATGAAGACATTATTAGACGATTTTGGATTTGAGTGCGATATTGCCGAAAACGGGAAAATAGCTATCGAAAAACTAAAAGCGAAAGAGTACGACATTATTCTAATGGATTTACAAATGCCAGAGATGAACGGATTTGAAGCTACAGAGTATATCCGTAAGAAAATGAATTCAAAAGTCCCAATTATTGCTTTAACTGCTGATGTCACCACAGTTGATTTAGCTAAATGCAAATCGGTAGGAATGAATGACCACCTTGCAAAACCAGTTGACGAAAGACTGCTGTACAGCAAAATTGTTGGAATATTAAAAAAACCAAAACTGGAAAAACTGAGTGAAAAACTTAATAACGGTTTAAAGGAAAACAATAGTAAAGAGAAAAAAATAAAATGTATTGATTTGATTTATTTGAATCAAAAAACAAAATCAAATCCAACCTTAATGATGGAAATGATATCCCTGTATTTAGTACAAACACCGCCTTTAATGAATACTATAAAGCAAAGTTTAGAGGACAAAAACTGGAAATTATTAGGCGCTGCTGCCCATAAAATGATCCCTTCATTTGCCATAATGGGTATTAACAGTGATTTTGAAAATATGGCAAAAAAAATTCAGAACTTTGCAATTACACAAGATCAATCAGAGGGAATATATGATTTAGTATTACAACTAGAAAAAATTTGTCTGCAAGCCTGTATTGAACTAGAGGAAGAACTTAATATAATTAAAAACACATAATAGTGAAAAACGAAAATAAAATAAAAATCTTCTTAGTAGATGATGATGCATTATTTTTAAAATCTTTAGAAATTGAATTTACCACAAATACTGATTTTATCGTTGAAACCTTCTCTACCGGTGAACACTGCTTGGCAAATATATCCAATAATCCAGATGTGATCATTTTAGATTACCAACTTGATGGTATTGAGAAAAATGCCATAAACGGAATTAAAACTTTAGATCAAATTAAAGCTTTCAATCCAGATATTCCAGTGATCATGTTGTCCTCACAGGATAAGATTGAAATTGCAGTAAACTGTATGCATCACAAAGCATTTGATTATGTAGTAAAAAGTGAAACTGCCTTTATTCGGTTAAATAAAAATATCAAAACTATTTTTAAATATCAAAAAATGACAAAGGAATTGAATTGGTTCATGGATAGAATGTGATACTAAATCCCTTTTTTTTAAGTGTGAATGATGTAACTTTTATAGACAATTATATAACACTCGTAAAGTCTAATCGGAATACATTTGTATTGTAATACCATTATTTACAGCTGTTTGAAGATATTTTTATTTTGTGTATTTGTTTCTAATTAGACTTTCACGAGAAATTACTAAAACTATAGCAATCCATTTAAAAAAAAAAAATATGAATCTTAAAAGAATCTTTGGAACTGTACTTACTTTTCTTGGAATTAGCGGTCTAATCTATACTGCGGTATTATTTTCTAGTGCCTCAGACGATATGAGTGACATTAAATCCCTCCTTATTTATGGCATATTAGGTGCCGTATTTTTCGCTTCAGGTATTAGTCTGATTCGTACAACAAAAGATGAATAATAAAATATCTTCACTCTGCACAACTGTCAAAACAACACTCCATAAATAGAACGGAATTATCTTATAATTTAAATTGTTTTATACCAAATTGACAACTCTATAGCTGTACTTTAAAAGCCATTTGCTCAAGCACACCCACTGGAACTGTTTAATTTCTTGAGTGAGAATGAACATTTTTTAAAATAAAATTCGAAATCAAACATCCCAATCAGATGACACCAAATCAGCAACATACCTTTGTAAAAGAATATTTTTCAAAAGCATAAACGCATCTCCATACAATCACTTTTAAATAAAAAAAAATGAAAACAAGAACCATTGGAATCGCGATGATTTTTTTAGGAGTAATTCTGTTACTTTACAACAGCTTTAACTATGTAACCACTGAAAAAATTGTTGATATAGGCCCAATACAAATAAATAAAAAAGTAAACCATCCAATAAAATGGTCCCCCATTATAGGGGCTGTACTTGCTATTGGAGGAGTTGTTTTAATTATGAAAGACAAGAAACAAAGTAATTAATTACAAAGAATAAATTTTTTATTAATCTGTGAATATTACAAGTTTAAATAAAAGTTATTCAACAACTAATTTAATAAAAAAACTTAAATTTGTATTATATATACTCTTAAAATAAAACTAAAATGAAAATAAGTGCTGATTTAAAAAAAATATTTATGGGTGGTTTAGCAATGCTGATGCTGCTTTCGATTTCTTCATGTGGTAAAAACATTGCTTTTCAAAATTCTATTGTGGTCCCCGCAGCAAATGGCTCGGTAAATGTCACAAAAGACAGTAACAAAAATTATTTGATAAAAATAAAAATATCAGATTTAGCCGAAGTAAACAGATTACAGCCTTCAAAAAATGTTTACGTTGTCTGGATGGAAACAGACGGGGATATTGTGAGAAATATTGGTCAAATAAAAAGCGATAGCGGATTTTTGTCCTCAAAACTTAGAGCAACTTTTGAAACAGTTACAGCCTACAAGCCGTCAAAAATATTTATAACTGCTGAAGATGACGGAGATATTCAATATCCGGGGATGCAGATGATTTTGTCTACCAACAAATTTTAAATTTATAAAACCTACCTGATATGAATCCATACCTGGTAGGTTTTATTTTTAAAAAGTTACCTTTTCTTTTTTTGGAATAGCAATAATCCAAAAAAACCTTAGGACATGAAACCCGCAATAACAATTCTTACTCTGGAATAAACAACCGTATTTTGAATAAATTTACTTTATAACCACTACTTTATCAAGTATTTATTCTAATTATTAAAGATGAAATTCGTGAATTTGATTGCATCTTTTTTAAAAAAATAAAGGTTACCTTAAACTATTTTAGTATGAAAACAGAAAAACAACTTAGCGAATCTATTCTTGAAATTACGATAAAAATACACGACCAGTATCCTGAGTTATCTAAATACCTAGCGGAGATTCCCATCACTGTTCCAATTATTTCAAATCCTGAAATAAATATCCAAACATTAACAAATTACTACAAGTCTTTAGAAAATATCCTTAAAGAATACACTATTAATCACCCTAGAACTGCCAATTAATCAATTCCGGTATATGAAATGAATGAGGCAAAATACATGTGGCTCTAAGCCTTAGTCTGTAACCCGTGAATAATGTAACTAATCCTAAAAGTTATGTAATCGTTTTTAGGTATAAAGAGCTGAACTTTGTAAAGTGACAATTCTTTCACAGGTAATTATCAATAAAGCGGAATGAATCAGATTTAAAAGGAAATTGGAAAGACAAAAATAAAAATCAAAAGAAAAATTTGGAGATTGAAAAAAGTGTGAATAATATAAACTTATCAAAAAGTATTGTAACATAATTATTTTGAAACAGTTGCATCTTTGCAAAGAACAATTTTTTAATTAAAAAATTAAACAAATGAAAAAATCAAAATCAATTATTTTAGCTTCACTATTTGTAAGCCTTATCACTTTTACAACTATTGAAGCACAAGAAAAAACAGCTTCTTTTGGTTTTAAAGGAGGATTAAATTTCTCAAATCTTTACACGGATAATGTAGATGACAATAATGTATTAACAGGTTTTAATGCCGGTTTATATGCTAAGCTTCCCATTACTAATGCTATTGCTATTCAGCCTGAGATTAACTATACCACAAAAGGAGCAGAACTGGTGTACAACAATTCTTTTGCTAACGGAACAGCTAAATTCAATGTCAATTATATTGAAGTACCAGTCTTATTGGTAATGAATCTTACCGATAATTTTAATGTCCATGTTGGGCCTTATGCCGCTTATATGGTAAGTGGTAAAACAACCAATGATTCTAACTTATTTAGTTCCGAAAGTGAATTAGACACCAATGATTTCAATAAGTTTGACGCCGGTATCTCCGGAGGTATTGGTATCGATTTAGATGTTGCAAACTTTGGAGTACGATATAATTATGGTTTAACCAAAGTAGGAAAAGAAAGAAATTATTCCGGTACTAATTACACTTATCCTGATGCAAAAAATAGCGTATTGAGCGTATATGTGGGACTTAGACTTAACTAGAAATTAAAATATTAATCATTAAAAACTAAAATCATGAGCAATCTATTATATACCATAGCCGTAATTTTAATTATCTTTTGGGCGGTTGGGTTCTTCGCATACAGCGCGGGATCAATTATTCACATCCTTTTGGTTATAGCTGTAATAGCAGTGATATTGAGACTGATAAAAGGCCGAGGAATTTAAATTCATTGTTATTAAAAATAAACATTATGAAAGCAGATAAAATTATATTAGGAGTATTAGGAGGAGTTGCCGTAGGAGCATTATTAGGAGTCTTGTTTGCGCCTGAAAAAGGAGACAAAACAAGAAGAAAAATCATGGACAAAAGCAATGATTATGCTGATGAACTAAAAGGCAAATTAGACTCTTTATTAGGGACAATAACTCAAAAGTATGAGAAAATTTGGAACGAAGGCGAAAATTTAATTGGCAAGGGAGAAACTAAATTTGTAGAAGCTAAAAAGGAATTTAAAATTTAAAATTTTTAAATTACAGTTACAAAAAGATTCTCAATATCAATTTGTTCCAATTTTCAGTGTGGAAAACAATGTAACTACAGTATAAATGCTTTTTAAAAAAGCAAAAGAAACCATAAAGAATATATAAAAGGTCTTGAAGAAATGATCTTCATGACCTCGCATAGAGTGAGGCAACCTATTGCCAATATCATTGGGTTAGCCAATTTACTTGAGGAATCTATAAATTCCCCAAATGAATTAAAGGAATTTTCAGAGTACATAAAACAATCTACCATAGCGCTGGATATTTTTACAAATGAATTGACAACATTTATTTTTGCATTAGAAAAAAAAGGTAAAAAGAAAAAAAAGACATAAACAGATTATATTCGTATTATTTACAAATCAAGAATGAAAATTCTTGATTTTTTTTATGTCTTTTTTTAAAATTAATTTTTGCGTTTTACGCTATTTACTTTTTTGAACTTAAAATTGAACATCGATATAAAACTACAAAAAAGCTTTTAAACTGTAAAGAGATCCTGTAAAAGGCAACTATTCTCTTTTAATATTGCGTTAAGTAAACACAAAATATAACTAATTGATTTTTAATACATAAAAGTAAAGATAACAATTTACAAGAGTAAATCTTGCAAGTAATTTCGCTAATTCCATAACATATTCCTACTTTAATAAACTCACCTTTGTCTGCATATAACTTAATCCCCTAAATAAACAAAAAATGAAAATTAAAAATTTATTAGTAACTTTTGCAATACTATTTATTGCATTAATTTCTGGTTGCGCTAAGGATGACTTTCAAGAAATTGATGGTGTTTGTCCAGAAGTTGTCTCGACAAGCCCTGAAAATGGAGCTATTAATGTAGCACTAGACAAATCGATTACCGTTATTTTCAATGAGGAGATGAACGCATCAACTTTTAACCAATCCTCTTTTACTTTACAAGGCTCCACTTTAGTTACAGGAACTGTTTCATTCAGTGGAACAACTGCTACACTTGATCCTACATCCCCATTATCTGCGAACACAACCTATATCGGTAAAATTAAAACATCCGTTAAAGATGTAATGGGAAATGCATTACAAGTAGACTATGTTTGGACATTTAGTACCGGATCTACAGTTACTCCAATGGTAATAGAAACAGATCCGTTGAACAATGCCACCAATGTATTTCTGAATAAAGTGGTTGCGGCAGAGTTCAATATGCCAATGAATCAAGCGACTGTAAACGCTACCAATTTCACCTTAAAACAAGGCGCTAATTCCGTTGCTGGTACGGTTACTTATAACGGAACAAAAGCTTATTTTGTACCTAGTATTCCTTTAACTGTCAATACCGTCTATACAAGTACGATCACAACTGGAGTCAAAAATATACAAGGAACATCACTTGCAAATAACTTTGTTTGGACATTTACCACAGGCGCCACTAGTGGACCTTCAGTAGTCACAACAGATCCTGAAAATAATTCTTCTGGTGTTGCTCTGAATAAAACTATTACTGCTGGTTTTAGTGTAGAAATGGATCCTACTACTATTAGTAATTCTACCTTTACTTTAAAAAATGGTACTACAGCGGTAGCAGGAGCTATTTCCTATTCAGGGACTACACTTTCCTTTATTCCTACAAGCCCACTTACAGCAGGGACTACTTATACCGCAACAATTAGTACAGCTGCTAAAAATTTAGCGGGTACTCCTCTGGCAAACGATTACGTTTGGAACTTCAGTACTAGTTCAAACTTGGTTGGAAATACAGTAAATCTTGGATCAGCAGAAAGATTTGGAATTTTATCCGGTGTTGGAGTAAGTAATAATGCAGGTTTCAGTGTAATTAATAATATGGATGTGGGTATCAGTCCTGGTGTTCGTTCTTCAATAACAGGCTTTCCTCCCGCTGTTATAATAAATGGTGCTATTTATGCTTCTGATGATACTGCCCCTGTAGGGATTGCTGCCCTGCTAACACAAGCAAAACTAGACCTGACTAATGCATATCTTTTTGCAGAAGGAGCTTCTTATAGTGCGCCAATAACTGTATCCGGTGATCAGGGCGGAAAAACACTTGTTGCAGGTATATACAAATCAACATCCACACTTTTAGTACAAAATGGAGATTTGACTCTTACCGGTTCTGCAACTGACGTTTGGATCTTCCAAGTCGCATCTGCTTTCACTACTGTTGGTGGTGCAGGTGGAAATATAAAACTTAGTGGTGGAGCACTTGCTAAGAATGTGTATTGGCAAACGGGAAGTTCTGCAACTATTGGAAACTACACAAAATTTGAAGGGAATATATTAGCCTTGCAATCTATAACAATGGGAGCATATTCAACTGCAAATGGCAGAATGCTTGCTCGAAATGGAGCAGTAGTAATGACGCACACAAATATAATCTCTAAACCGTAAAAAATGAAAACTAAAAATAATTTCAAAATGGGATCATGCGCTGCATGGTCCCCTAATAATCTGAATTTCAAAAGTGTTGCGATAGTTGCTTTGACATGGTGGAGCATTCAAACCCAAGTTCAGGCACAAGAAACACTAGTAGTAAAATATGCAAAACCTACTTGGCTTTTTGGAGCTGCAGCTGGTGCCAATTTTAATTTTTATCGCGGTTCAACAAATCAGTTGAATGCTAATTTCACACCACCCGCTACTTTCCATGAGGGAGACGGTATTGGACTTTTCATTGCGCCGCTTGTAGAATACAGGCCTGCTGATTCCAGATGGGGCATCATGTTTCAAGCAGGTTATGACAGCCGTAAAGGTTCTTTTGACCCCGTTACTACCGCATGTGACTGTCCTGCAGATTTATCTACTGATCTTAGTTACATCACCGTGGAACCCAGCGTACGTTTTGCTCCGTTCAAATCTAATTTCTATGTGTATGGAGGCCCGCGTTTAGCTTTCAACTTAGACAAATCATTTACCTATCAATTGGGCACTAATACGGCATTTCCGGATCAAGAGCCTTCTCCTGAAGTAAGAGGTGATTTTAGTGCCATTAACAAAACAATTTTATCTCTTCAAATTGGAGCTGGATATGACATTCCGCTATCTTCAGACAGCAACAAAACACAATTTATATTGTCGCCTTTTGTCGCTTTCCAACCCTATTTTGGTCAAGATCCACGTGCTACAGAAACATGGAACAATACTACTGTCAGAGCTGGTGTTGCGCTCAAATTTGGACAAGGGAAAAATATTCAGGAAGCAACAGATCTGGCTAAGGACCGTGAAGTACAGTTCTCCGTAAATTCTCCTAGTAATGTTCCGGGAGAAAGAAGAATGACAGAGATTTTCCCACTTAGAAACTATGTGTTTTTTAATCAAGGATCTACTGAAATTCCAAGTCGTTATGTTGTATTAACGAAAGACCAAGTAAAAGACTTCAAAGAAGACCAACTGGAAGTTTTTGTTCCAAAAAAATTGTCTGATCGTTCTAAACGTCAAATGACTGTGTATTATAATGTATTGAACATTCTGGGTGATCGAATGCAAAAAAATCCTACAGCTACAATTATCTTGGTAGGTTCGTCAGAAAAAGGATCCCAAGAGGGTTTAGTAATGGCAGCATCAATCAAGACTTATCTAGTATATATATTTGCTATTGATCCGTCTAGAATCATGACTAAAGGTCAAGACAAACCAACTATACCTTCTGAACAACCAGGCGGAACTCAAGAACTAGTCTTACTTCGTGAAGGCGATCGCAGAGTTTCTATCGAAAGTAATTCACCGGATTTACTAATGGAATTTCAAAGTGGACCTGATGCGCAATTAAAACCTGTACAAATAATAGCACTACAAGAAGCTCCTATTGAAAGCTATGTTAGCTTCAACAATAAAGGAGCCGGTGAAGCCTTATCTTCATGGTCATTACAAATTACTGATGAGCAAGGTACGGTTCAAAATTTTGGACCATATACTCAAGACGAAGTTAAAATTCCTGGAAAAGCAATTTTAGGGAGCCGTCCAGAAGGTGATTACACCGTAAAAATGATTGGTCAAACTAAAAGTGGTAAAATTGTAGAAAAAGAAACTCCTGTTCACATGGTACTTTGGACTCCTGCAAAAATGGAGGAAGGCACCAGATATAGTATTATTTATGAATTTAATAAATCTAAAGCAATTGGTATCTATGAAAAATACCTTAGCGAAGTAGTAACCCCACAAATACCTGTTGGCGCAACAGTACTAATTCACGGTCATACTGATAGTATTGGTGAAGAAACCTACAATCAAAACTTGTCTTTAGCCCGTGCTAACGATGTGAAAGGGATCCTTGAAAAAGGGTTATCTAAAGCCGGTAGGAATGACGTAAAATTTGAAGTAACCGGAGAGGGCGAGAATGAAAATAATTCTCCTTTTGAAAACAAAACCCCTGAAGAACGTTTTTACAACCGTACCGTCATAATTGATATAATGCCCGCTATTAAATAAGTAAAATGCACGTATTATAAATTGACAAAGAGGGTAGAAACGCAAAGTTCTATCCTCTTTTTTTGTGCTGAAATTTATTTCAGATATCATGAATAGAAATTCATTTTCATAATTAAGTAGCAAGAAAGATATATTCTCGCAATTATTAAAGAAAATTTTTGCAACAGATTGGGCTGATTAAAAATATTTTAAAGCTATGAAGCGCATTAATCTATGCAAATCTGTGAAATCTATGGAAAGAAATGAAGATCTTTATTACTATTTTAGTCCCAAATTAATACCAATTTTTTTGAATTAATTTATTAGTTCTGAATCTTATAATTTTACAAAGTAAAGGTAAATTAGACGTAATCCCTTTCCAATTTTGATTTTAAACACTTACTTTTCGTAAAAATTTTAGTATTTTTACTTTTCACTTTATTTAAAAACATGACCGAAAACGAGAAAATCCTTACCAAATTCTATAGTGCTATTGCAAATGCAGATTCACCAACAATGTGTAACTGTTATGATTCCAGTATTCAATTTCGTGATCCAGTTTTTGGTCTATTAAAGGGAAATGATGTTTGCCTAATGTGGAAAATGCTCCTCGAAAAAAGCAAAGGGAATATTACAATTAAATTCTCTGCGGTCAAGGCTGATGACTATATTGGCTCCGTACAATTTATAGCTACCTACAATTTCAGTAAGACTAATAGAAAAGTAGTAAATCGTATTCAGGCACAATTTCAGTTTAAAGACGGATTAATTATAAAACACACCGATGATTTTGATATTTTTAAATGGTCCAAACAAGCTTTTGGAATCACCGGATACCTACTAGGCTGGACTGGTTTTTTTCATAAAAAAATTCAAGAGCAAGCCCTTTTATCATTAAAAAAATATAAAGAAACTCAACATGCTGATTGACACCCTGAAAATGCTTTTCATTAGAGATTTAAACATTCTGAAATCCGAAATTGAATCGTATGAAAACGAAAGTGATATTTGGAAAACACAAAAAGGAATCGCTAATTCAGCCGGAAATCTATGCTTGCATATTATAGGAAATCTCAACACATATATTGGAGCCCAATATGGAAAGACGGGTTATATAAGAAACAGACCATTAGAATTTTCACTGAAAGATATTTCAAGAGCAGAATTATTATCAAAAATCGAAGAAACGATAGTTATCCTTGTCAATGCACTTAATACCCTCTCAGAAGAAGATTTGAAAATGGAATATCCACTTTTAGTTTTAAAGAACAAAACTTCAACTGAGTTCATACTCATCCATTTGACCACGCACCTTGCCTATCATTTGGGACAAATTAATTACCACAGGCGATTATTGGACGCTTAAATATTTCCCACAATATTCAATTTACTGTAATTCGATTAGTTATAACAAACATCTTACTCGCAAATAAATATAAAATACGAATAAGAGATAACGACTATAATGTAATATTGATATCCAATCCTCTAAAACTCCCATCCCGGTTCAGTCCACTAAAAAATATTCTGTTTTAGAAATTCTTTAGTTTATAAGTAATAACCATGGTATAATGTCGTATTTTAAAATCAGGATAAAATTATGTAACAATCTGATTTAAGGATGTTTTACTTAAAGTTAATTCTTTTGACTTTACGACTTTTAAACTTTCGACTTACTTAACGTTGTCCGCATTAATATTCTATTTTGGAAAAACACTATTTATTCCGTTATGTTTTGCTTTACTCATTAGTTTTATTCTATATCCTGTTTGTAAGTGGATTGAAAAAAAGGAATACAAAAAGGATTAGCTATCTTTATTTGTATTTTAGAACCTCACTTTTGGCAGGTCCCGTTATTTATTTATTATCAAATTGATAACGGACCGCACTCCTAGTTAGAAGACATTATCCGTTTTGTTAGGAGAGGGCGAACAAAAAAAGACGAGATAATCTATTTCAAAAGAGCAAAATCAAACGCCCAGTCCAACTCCTTTTTATACCACAATTGCCCTTGTGAAACTTCCAGCGGACAGTCAAAATTATTCGTATAAAGCGCTCCGGTTCCTAATCCCTGAGGCATTGCATTGTGTTGCAAAAAAGTCCATTGCGCAATCGCATTTAGTCCAATATTACTCTCCAAAGCAGAGGTAATCCACCACCCGATTTTATGCTTTTCAGCCAATGAAATCCATTCTTGCGTGCCTCGAAAACCACCTACAAAACTAGGCTTCAAAATGATGTATTGCGGCTTGATTTTTGTCAGTAATTGCTTTTTCTCTGCCAAAGTAAACACACCGATCAGCTCTTCATCCAAAGCAATAGGAAAAGGAGCTTTTTTACACAGATCTGCCATCCTGTCAGTATGGTTTTTTTGTATCGGTTGCTCTATACTATGTAATTTAAATTCAGATAGTTGAATTAATTTATTTAAAGCTAAAGTTACATCAAAAGCACCGTTCGCATCCACCCGAATTTCGACTTGTTCCGGAGTAAAATGTTCCCGAATAAACCGTAATAACTGTAGTTCTTTATCAAAATCTATTGCTCCAATTTTGAGTTTGATGCATCTAAAACCCTGCGCTAATTTTTCCTCGATTTGCTGCTTCATAAACGCCTCTTCACCCATCCAAACTAAACCGTTTATCAGGATGGATTTTGTACCGTTTGTGAATTCAGATGGAAAGAGGAAAAAAGGGTTTTCACTCTCCAAAGATCGGAACGCCATTTCCACTCCAAATTGTATCGAAGGAAACTCTAATAACGCTTCCCAAAGCTGATCTTTTCCTAAGTGAATATTATCGCAAGTCCACTGCAATTTTTCTTCATAATCCGGTCGGTCATCAATACTCAATCCGCGAAGGATTCCGCACTCTCCTATTCCCTTTTTACCGTCTTGTTCCAAAACAATAAACCAAGTTTCTTTTTCGGTCATAACGCCACGAGAAGTTCCTGATGGACGTTTGAAATTAAGAATATATTTGTGGTAGGTTGCTTTCAAGAAATTATGAATTATGAGTTATTTCAATCTAGTAAACTTATATCTGAATTATTTTATTAAAATTTAGATGCCTAACATGGTAAAAAGAATTGTTGCTTCTTTAAAACATATAAGGCATATAAGCTTTAAAGTTCGATTTATTTATCCATTAACTTCAAAACTCTTTCAAAATCATCATTTTTAATCCCAACTTTCTTAAAAGCTGCGAAATCTTGTTTTACTTTTTGAGTCCAACTCAAACTATCCGTTACGTTTTGCGATTGATACTCTTTATAAATGGCTTTTGCAGACGAAAAATTATCATTCAATAAATACGCGTGTGCTAAATTCAGCTTTATCAATAACTCTGTATCGTCTATTTTCTCACCTTCTTTCAGGAATTTAATTGCTTTGCCGTATTGCTTCGTCAAAACATAACTGCTACCTATCGCATTATAATCCAAAGCAGTTGCTTTTCCATCATTGATAATCGTTGTCAATTTCGTGATTGCCTCACCTTGCATTCCTTGTTTAGCCAACATAGCGGCTTGCTTACGCAAATTGTCATACACACTTTTTGAAAGACTACTTTCACCAAAACAACTATTACCAAAATCCCTGAACGCCTTAGTGCGCTCTACAGCTAATAATTTCTGGAATTCCTTAAACTTGTACTTGGTTTGGATTTTATCGAGAATACAAACACAAAAATCATCTGAATTGGTCATTTTTTGAGCCAAATTAGATGTTTTGCATTGTTCAATTATTGCTTTTCTGTTTGCTAAAGTCCATCCGCGACTGAGTTTATTATCAACCCACGGCACCACTTCGAGAATGATTTTTTGGTTCATGATCCAGTTTTTACTTTCGAAACCAAACCATAAATTTCCCGAATTCGATCGCATACAAGTAGATTTCTCAGTAGAAAGTCGTTTGGCATCTTTACTCACCGGCGTGTCTTGAACCAAACAAGCATCATCCGTTTTGCCACTTTCTTTATATTGCATGGCTAATTCATCGCTAGAGAAAACAGCATACTTGCATTTATCATCACCTGATATTTTCGACAAGATAAAAACTGCTCCTGCTGAACCTTGACTGATTCCTGTTGGGTCTGGAATAGCTTTTAAAACCGAAACTAAACTGCCCACCATTTGCTGATTTTTATCCAAAAGCGTTATTCTGTATACGACCTCGGTAGTTCCTTCAGGGAAATCTTGAGTTTTTATAACGATTCTATCTCTGGCGGAAACTGTAATTTCTTCGGTTGTAGCACGGGTTTTATCCCAATAGCCATCTTTCTGAGAAAAAATAGTATTTGTTGAAATTAGAAACAGAAATAAAAAAATGAAATTCTTTTTTTGCATGATTGATATAAAATTTAAACACCAGAGCGAACAACGTTTTAGTAAAATTAACTACGAAGTTTGGTACCGGCAAACCCTAGCCCAGATAGAAGTAAAAATCCTTTTATCACCCTGTCAGGGTTTGAAACCCTGACAGGGTGATAAAAGATTGCAACGGATAGCTGGATTAGCTTCAAATAAAAAAATTACAACTCTATGGAACTTCCTATCTCTAACAACATGAGATCTTTTCCTTTATTGAAAAATTTACGAATAGCATCTTCATGATCAATTTCGATATAACCGAAAGTGTCGTAATGATACCCCAGAATTTTATCGCAATCCAAGAAATCAGAAGCGACAATAGCATCTTCAACATCCATGGTAAAATTATCACCTATGGGCAGAATAGCTAAATCGAGTTTGGTCCGCATAGGAATGAGTTTCATATCCATAGTAAGCGCTGTATCACCAGCAATGTAGATGTTTTTATGTTCCCCTTCAATGACAAAACCGCCAGGATTTCCTCCATAACTGCCATCAGGAAACGAACTGGAATGAATGGCATTTACATATTTCAGTTTTCCAAAATCGAAATTCCAGCTTCCACCGTGATTCATAGGATGCGATTGAAAGCCTTTTGCACCATAATAACCGGCAATTTCAGCGTTAGAAACAATTACCGCATTCGTTCTTTTAGCTATCGCATCGACATCCAGAATATGATCTCCGTGAGCATGTGTCACTAAAATATAATCGGCTTTTAACGTATCAATGTCAATGTGAGCTGCATTGGGATTTGCAGAAATGTACGGATCTACAATAATATGTTTGCCGCCAACTTCTATCCCTAATGCCCCGTGACCGTAAAATGTTATTTTCATCTTTTTAAATTTAAAAATAGAATGATTAAAGGATTCCGTATTTAGATTATTATTTTATCTCCCCCCTAAAAAAGTGTTTACAATTATATCCGAAAAGAAATAAATCATACCTAATGACAATAAAATTGAAAGTGCAAAAGTACTCAATGCCAGTTTTTTTAATTCAGGATCTAATTCCTTAGGATTTTGGTTTTTATAGACGGTAATTAAATGTTTAGTCAAAGGGATATACGACAATAAAAACAAGTATTGATCAAAGTGAAAATCATCTGTAATTGCAAAAATCAATACTAAAACCATCGCGGTTACAATCAGAATATAATGGTATATTTTAGCTTTGGCACCGCCAATTTTTACGACAATCGTGTTTTTATTTGATTTTTTATCTGATGCTTCGTCTCGCATATTATTCAGATTTAAAACACCTACACTCAATAATCCAATGGCTATTGCAGGTAAAACCAACAACGCATCCAATTGTTTAGAATATAAAAAATTCACTCCTAAAGTGCTCACCAATCCAAAAAATACAAAGACAAATACATCGCCAAATCCACGGTAACCATATGCCGTATTCCCAACCGTATAGCGAATCGCAGAGACAATTGAAAGAATTCCCAAAACCAAATAAAACAAGGAAAACCATAAATTTGTATCTCTAAACGCATAATAAATCAATAGCATCGCTGAAAGCAACGTCAAAGCTGATGTTATGATCATGGCGCGTTTCATGGCTTGCGGAGTAATCACACCGCTTTGTATGGCTCGTTTTGGTCCTACCCGATCTTCATTGTCCGTTCCTTTCATTCCGTCACCGTAATCATTGGCAAAATTGGACAGTATTTGCAATCCTAATGTTGTCAATATTGCAAAACCAAACAATCGCCAGTTAAAGACTTCCGTAGGCGTTAATATGTTATCTGTTGGGTTTGCCAAAGCATACATGCTTCCAACTATTATTCCAGAAACCGATAAGGGTAAGGTTCGTAAACGTGCGGCTTCAATCCAATGTTTCATATTTTTTTATTTAAAAGTTTGAAGTTTAAAACTTAAGCTTTATTGTAAAAAACAACTTTAAACCTTAAACTTTAAACCATTTTATTTACATCCAATTGCTATCGGAAGTTTCTATTTCGTACAACCAAAAATTAACTTGTTGTTGTAGTACTGAATAATTCCCTAATTGAAAAGCGATATTTCCTCCTGCGGTATGCAATGTTATGGAACCAATATCCAACTTTTTATGCCAAAAAAGCTGCGACGTTGTAATCGCTTGTATTTTACTGGGTTCAATAATATCATTGCTCACATCCCAAGCGCCACTTTGCTTTATTATAAAATTCTCGTGGATAAACAATCGGTCATTTTTGAATTTAAAATACTGGATTGCTCCAATAAAAATCACATAAATTGGCATCACATAATTATATTCAAAAATTATAGGTTCAATCCAATGACCAACTGCCATAAAACCAAACAAAGGTAATCCTATTGAAAGAATAACAGAAAAAACAAGTTTACGAAAATTAGGCTGAAGCATTACTCCCTTTTCAGGAATTTGATGAAATAATAACGTCAATATGGAATCTCTTTCGGCTTCACTGCATCCCGGAATTTCTATTATTGATTTCCGTTCTTCCTTTTCACCCCCGGTAGCTTGTTTGATTTGTAGTTCTAAAATTCCCATTTTTTTTTGGAAATAATTTCTGGTAACGGACGTGATCTGAACTTTTTCAGGTTTGATGATAGTGCTTTTCGTATTCAACAAGCCAAAAGACAACAACAAAGATCCTTTTTGTCTCGCTATTCTATAATCATAATATTTAAAAACCGTACGGATCACATTTACAACCAGAACCACAACAAACAACAACAGTATTGATATTAAAATAGTTTGCAACACTACATTTTTATCAATGTATAATCCTACTTTCTCCTTATAAGCATTGCTTTCTTCTCCAAAATTTTGAAAATTCTCATATATAGTACTAAAAAAAATTACCAATAGAGCGATACTTCTGCCATAATTAGATGTAATTCCAACTTTCAGCAAACTCAAAAAACTGATTTTAATAAAAGGATGCGCAGCTTCAAATAGTTTTTGCTCGGTTTCCTCCAATACAGTTTCTTCAGCGCCAATTTCATTCTTTATATCTTCATTTTCTAACAAACGAAATTTCAATTCCAAAGCCAGTTCTTGCGAAATCGCTTGAATAGCACCTTCTTTTTTATTGCTTCCGGCTGTGTCTACATCCAATTCATAAACACCAATTAATTTTTGAATAAAAGACTGATTGATATTTACCTGTTGGATTTTACGCAGCTGAATCGCGGTTTTGGTTTTATTGAAAACGCCGTCGGTAATGATAAATTCCTGATTTTCGGCATCCAAAAAGAAAGTGAAATTCAGGTATTTCAAATAAGAAACAACTCCAACACTCACAAAGAGGGCAAGCATCCCAAAGAAAAAATACAATTTATTAACCTCATCAAACTTGAAAATCCAAATCACAATCATAGGCCACAACGCTCTGGCGTAATACTGAAGCGTGTAAAAAAACATCACTAAAATCCCTATTGAAGATTGCCTCTGTGGCTGACTAAAATCGGCTCCCATTACAATTGCTTTTGTATTTTACCCATCAACAACTGTTTGATATTTTCCGCTTGTTCTTTTTCAATTCCGGGAATTTCAATATCACTGGAATTTCCGCCAGCAGTAAAAATTTCAATTTTGGCCAAACCAAAATAACGTGAAATCAGTCCTTCATGCAATGCCACATGTTGCACTCTGTTATAAGGAATTACAATCGTATTTGTAGCAATTATTCCGTGTCTGAAAAGCACATCGTGTTCCCTGAATGCAAATCCTTTTTTATGGAATCCAATAATAGAAAACACTACCAACAAAGCTGAGAATACGGGAATAACAGCTCCTATAATCAACCAGACTCTTCCTGAAAACAGTTCCGGTTTAAATGTTGAAATCAATATTGGAACAAGAATAAGTATGCCAATAAATAACGCCAAATTAATCAATACTACCCTAATATATTTAGGATGTAAATTCATAAAAGTGACTTTCTCAAATTTTGGAAGTTGGCCCGTATCAATTGTTTCGTTTGTGAAATTTTCCATTTATAAATTTTAGTTTTTTTTGCCAAAAAGAGGCTTTCTTTTTTGCCACAAAGACCACTAAGGCGCGACGTTTTTATTTGAGTCTTTTGAGTCTGATTACTGAAACTGTTAATGAGATTTCTTCTTCGTCGAAATGACAAATTACGACTGCGTTCTTGATGGCGACCGACTACTGAACACTTATAACTGAATACTCAATTACGGCAACCATTTTTTCTCAAAATTCGGCTTTCTTTTTTCCAAGAATGCATTCCTGCCTTCTTTAGCTTCTTCTGTCATATAGGCAAGTCTAGTGGCCTCACCGGCAAAAACCTGTTGTCCCACCATTCCATCATCCGTAAGATTCATCGCAAATTTTAGCATTTTAATAGCCATTGGAGATTTTTGCAAGATTTCCTGCGCCCATTCGTAAGCCGTATTTTCTAATTCAGCGTGAGGAATCACAGCGTTCACCATTCCCATATCCATAGCATCCTGAGCCGAATAATTGCGTCCCAAAAAGAAAATTTCACGTGCTTTTTTCTGTCCCACCATTTTAGCTAAATAAGCTGAACCATATCCACCATCAAAACTGGTTACATCGGCATCAGTTTGTTTGAAAATAGCGTGTTCTTTACTTGCCAAAGTCAAATCGCAGACCACATGTAAACTATGTCCGCCGCCTACAGCCCATCCAGGAACTACGGCGATAACTACTTTTGGCATGAATCGGATTAAGCGTTGTACTTCTAAGATGTTCAAACGATGCTGTCCGTCATCGCCTACATATCCTTGATGACCACGTGCGTTTTGATCGCCTCCGCTACAAAAAGAATATACGCCATCCTTAGAAGAAGGTCCTTCGGCAGAAAGTAAAACTACTCCAATTGAAGTATCTTCCTGCGCATCATAAAAGGCATTATACAATTCAGCTGTCGTTTTTGGACGAAATGCATTGCGCACATCCGGCCTGTTAAAAGCAATTCTGGCAACGCCATTGCATTTCTTATAAGTGATATCTTCGTATTCTTTAGCAGTAATCCAATCCATTACAATTGATTTTAATTATTATAGTGTAAAAATAAATCATTTTTTACATTTTATCTATTCTATTTAGACAAGCTTATGGTAATATTTCTCTCATTAAAGGCTATGTAATGTTAAAAAACGACCAAAAAATAGCGTTTTAACAGTTGGGAATCCAAATTATTTCTAACTTTATAATCAGCTAATCAGATAAATACGAATTATTTATCTCATTTAATTATTGATTTTTCACTGATTTATTAACCTAAAAAAAGAATGTATTGAATACCATTAAAAATGTTGTCACTCGTTTTTCTACGGTAATAACTTATAACACTATTTCAAAAGCCCTGATTAACGAGTTTATGAGAAAATCATTTGCTTCAGCAGTAAAAATAAAAGTAACACCCACGGTTAACTAAAGAGCTATTTTTCTTGTTCTTGCATAAGTGAGACATTAATAAACAATTGTTTAGAAAATTATCTTCCAATATATATAAAACCAGTGGCTTTATTGTGAAATTATTTTCAAAAATGCTACGCAACTGACTGGACATTTAAAGACAAACTATTCTTTAAAGTACTTTATGCTTACGTTATTGTTTTAAAAATAGTATCCTGAATACTATAGTGTTAGAGGTGGATAAAGTTACTTTGAACATCCAATTTATTTTAATGTTGTCAGAATTTATTATTCTAAAACAATATTAAAAAGAGAAAGACTAATCATACCGATTAGTCTTTCTTTTTTTAATTTACATTGAACATTGTTTAAACATTTTATATTTTTTCTAAATCATTTAGAAATTAATCTACAGTAAGAATATGCTCCTTGACTAAACTTCCTAAATTTTTTAATGGTTGCAAACGATAAAACATAAAAATAGTGTTGGTATTATTTTACTCCTTAATTAAGTAAATTCCGTCTTCCTTGATTTCGATTAATTTCTCTCGGTATAAAGCACCAATGGCTTTCTTGAAGGTTTTCTTGCTCATTTTCAAAACTGTTTTAATGTCTTCCGGGTGTGAATTGTCCGTCAAACGCAAAAAACCTCTGCTGGCTCTTAACTCATCTAGAATTTTATCTGCATTGGGCTCGATACTTTGGTACCCCTGAACCTGCAATGCCACATCAATTTTATTATCAGGGCGAATCGTCTTAATGTAGCCGCGCATGCGGTCTCCTGTTCGAATTGCATCATCATACACTTCATCTTTGTACAACAAACCTTTATGTTTCTCGTTGATAATTACGTTAATTCCTATTTCAGTAATGTGCGAAACAATCAAATCCACTTCTTCTCCTTTTTCAACCGTTAGCTCCTCATTTTTTAGAAATTGGTTGGTTTTACTGGAAGCCACCAAACGATTAGTTTTTTCGTCCATATAAAGATAAACCAAGTAGCGTTTGCCTTTTTCCATAGGACGCGCCTGCTCTTTGAACGGAACCAAAATATCTTTTTCCATTCCCCAATCCATAAAAGCACCAATCTGATTGGTATAATTCACACGCAAAAGCGCAAATTCATTCAATAATATATACGGTTCTAATGTGGTGGCAACGGGTCTTTCTTCGTGGTCTAAATACACAAAAACAATCAACTCCTCGCCTATTTCAAATTCGTTTGGTACATATTTGTTAGGCAACAGAATGTCGTGAATTCCTTCGGGATCTTTTTCTGGATTACCTAGAAACAAACCCACTTTGGTATCGCGTAATATGGTAAGCGTATTGTATTTTCCTATTTCAATCATTTTCTTTCAATTTCTAAAGTGCAAAGGTACGAAGTTTGAAAATAGTAAATTAAGAAACCGTCCACAAAAAAACAAAGCCCGAATCCGAGGTTTTTTGGTTTTCCAGAAGCATCACTTTCCGTTGTTTCATTATGAGTTGTACTGCCGACTATTTAGTATCTTTTACTCATCAGTGGACGTAAACCAAAAATGAAAGAGCTACTTTAGAATAAAATTAGTTGTTTTTTTTATAAACGAATAAAAATTCCGTAAGATTACACAAATACAAAAAGTCCAATGAAAGTAGATTCATTGGACTTTTTGTAAATAAAAAAATAGCACTAAACCTTTTTAAAAATAATTGGCTATTCATAAAAAATAAAAGGCCGTCTTTTGGGGGAAGACAGCCTTTTAATTATAAAAAAATACTCAACTTAAATTTTTGCGAAGATATTTGTGTAATATTTTTTACCCGTTGCAGGATCCTCTTTTATTGCAATTCCAAAATGGGTAAAATTACCCTCTATATTTTCTTTATGACTAGGACTGGCTAACCAAGCATTTAAAGCCGCTTGTGGTGTATTGTAATTATAAGCAATATTTTCGCTCACGGATGTGGCTCCTAATGTTTTCATTATATTTTCGGAACGAGCCACAAAATCATTATGATTCACTACATTATTTGCAATCATATAATGATCATGTTCTTCTGATTTGTAAGACATGTGATTAATTTTTTCTAAAGGTGTTAAACCCTTGCGAACTCTGTGAGCATTAATCAAATTCATCGTTTCTATTTCGATCGAATTGTATGAATAAACAGTTACTTTCTTTGCTACGGCATCAGCTGTTTGAGTATCAGAAGAGTCTGAAGAACAGGAATTCATAGTGCATATTACAGTCACGAGCAATAACGCACGAAGTAATTTTAGCTTCATAAGAGTAGTAGTTTAAGTGTAAAGTAAATTGTGGGGCAAAAAACTTTAAGAATAATTAATAGATGCTTTTTATTATTAATTAAAATTACATCTTTTATCGTTAAACTACCAAAAATAATCGACTAACTACATTATAAAGATATTTATATATGTATATTTCCTACTTTAAGGAGAGAGTCTGTCCATTTTCCAAGAATAATCGTGTTGACTTGTATAACGAATTCTATCATGTAATCGATTGGGCCTTCCTTGCCAAAACTCTACTTCTAAAGGAGTTACTAAAAATCCGCCCCAGTGTTTGGGTCTCGGAATTACAACACTCTCAAAATCTTTTTCTAACTGCTTCAGGTTTTCCTCTAAATAGCCTCTGGAAGGAATCACTTCACTTTGGTTAGAAACTATTGCGCCTAATTTACTGCCATCAGGTCTGGATTCAAAATAACTATCAGAAGTCATTTCCGATGTTTTTTTTGCAATTCCTTTAATGATTACCTGACGCTCCATAGTATGCCAAAAAAAAGACAGGCACACATTAGGATTTTCAGCAATAGCCTTACCTTTTTCTGAATTGTAATTGGTATAAAAAATAAAACCTTCTTCAGTAAATTTTTTCAATAAAACAACTCTAGACTTGGGAAAACCATCTAAACCTATTGTAGCAACCGTCATAGCATTTACTTCGCTTTCGCCACCATAATCTTCTACTTCATGAAACCAGCGATTAAACAAATTTATTGGGTCTTCCGGAATATTCGATTCTAATAATTCACTCTTTTCGTATGATTTTCTGTAATTACTTAAGTCGTTCATATTTCATTGTTTTAAAAATGTTTGATTGTTGAATGATTTGATAAAAATTATCAAAAAATCCAAATACTATTTTATACTCTAAATTGATTTCTGTATTTAAAACTCAAAGCTTTTTCCATCATCTGCTAAGAGTACTGAGGGGAAAATAGTTTCGGCTTCTTCTTTAAACAATCCGATATTTTCATATCGGGTGGAATAATGTCCTAAAACTAATTGTTTAGCATTTGCTTTCAAAGCTATGGTTGCAGCTTCTTTAGCTGTAGAATGTAATGTTTTTTTTGCCAGATTTTCCTCCGATTGAAGGAAAGTAGATTCATGGTACAACACATCTATATTTTCAATTATAGGAAGTATCTCCTCATTGTAAGCAGTATCTGAGCAAAATGCATAATTCTTTGCCGGAATAGGATCAAATGTCAATTTGTCGTTTGCTATGATTCTTCCGTCTTCCAACGCGATGTCTTTCCCATTTTTTATTTTTTGGTAATAGCAACTCTCTATTTCATAATTTTGAACGGCATCCAAATTCAGTTTTCGGTCTCCTAATTTTTCTTGGAACAAAAAACCATTAGTATACACGCGGTGTTTTAATGGAATGGTTTTCACCAAAACCTTGTCGTCTTCAAAAATAATTTCGCTTTCCAGCGATTCCAATTCATGAAAGAACAAACCGTAATTGGTCCAAGAATTAGACAATCGCAATTGTAACTTGATAATTTCTTTGATGCCCTTTGGACCATAAATATGCAAATCCGTAGTTCTGTTGAGCAAAGTAAATGTGGATACTAAACCCACTAATCCAAAGAAGTGGTCTCCGTGCAAATGGGAAATAAAAACATGGTTTATTTTAGAAAATCGTATTTTATTCTTCCGCAATTGCACTTGGGTTCCTTCTCCGCAATCAATCAAAAAAAGTCTGTTTTTTATGTCTAAAATCTGGGAAGTAGGATTGGTAAAGGTTCGTGGAGTGGCTGCATAGCAACCGAGGATTGTTAGTTTCAAGTTTAATTTATTCGGTTATTTGGTTAACTGTTTAATCGTTATTTCATATTTGTTTAAATAAATTTGGCGGTTAAAAAGTAACCGAGTGTTCTAACTTAAAAACCTAAATCTCTTTCAATCTCCTCCATTTCAATAATATCATGAGACTCTAATAGTGAAGGCACCACAGTTAATTTCTCAGGAATGGCATTGTAATCAAAATCAGAAGTGACAATTACAAAAGATTTTTTAGCTTTTTTATGTTGTTTTGACAATGGCATAAATAATTTAACATCATTTGTTGACAAATCGTTATGCAACAAAAGATCAATTATTATGTTGTGTTTTTCGAATGTTTTATATTGATGGGTAACCTTCATTAAAAAAGAAGTAAAATCACCCTGAGTATCCCTAATCGTTATCGTATGTCCTTTTTGATCTACTTTCATTGTATTAAATTTCAGAGACTGCATCTTTAATAGCAGTATGGTTTATAAGTAGCTAATTTACAAAGTTTTAAATTAGTTTATTGAATTTTTGAAGCCAAAAGATAAATAACCGCCATTCTAATTGCTACACCATTTTCTACTTGGTTCAAAATCACGGATTGATGGGAATCAGCCACTTCACTTGTAATCTCTACACCGCGATTAATAGGTCCGGGATGCATAATTATAATTTCTTTATTAAGAGAATCCAAAAGTGGTTTATCAACTCCATATAGTTGTGCATATTCCCTTGTGGATGGGAAATAATTGACATCCATACGTTCATTTTGCACACGTAACATATTGGCAACATCACACCATTCTAATGCTTTTCTTAAATTAGGTTCCACAGTAACGCCAAGCGATTCAATATGTCTTGGAATAAGTGTTTTAGGCCCGCAAACTTTGACCTCAGCGCCTTGCATTTGCAACGCATAGATGTTGGACAAAGCGACTCTGGAATGCAAAACATCACCTACAATGACCACTTTCTTTCCGGCTACTTCACCTAGTTTTTCTCGAATGGAATAGCTGTCTAACAACGCTTGTGTAGGATGTTCGTGTGCACCATCTCCTGCGTTGACGATGCTGGCTTTTACGTTTTTGGACAAGAAATAAGCAGCGCCTGGATTCGCGTGCCGCATCACCACCATATCTACTTTCATCGAAAGGATATTGTTTACGGTATCTATTAATGTTTCTCCCTTTTTGACAGAAGATTGTGCTGCCGAAAAGCTAATAACATCTGCAGACAACCGTTTTTGTGCTAATTCAAAAGAAAGTTTTGTTCTGGTACTGTTTTCGAAGAAAATATTGGCAATGGTAATATCTCGTAACGAAGGCACTTTCTTAATTGGTCGATTAATGACTTCTTTAAAATGATCGGCAGTTTCAAAAATCAGGTCAATATCATTCTTGTTGATGTATTTTATCCCTAATAAATGATTTACGCTTAATTCTTTCATTTTTATTTACGATTATAGTTTTTAATAGGTGGCTTTTGTTTTAAATCTAACTTGTAATTAAATACACACCATCTTCTCCGTCATTTTCTTTCCAGCTCACTTTTACTTTTTCATCATTTATTGCGTCTACCTGTCTGCCTCTATAATCCGGTTGAATGGGTAAATTGCGACTGAAACGTCTGTCTATCAAAACCAGCAGTTCAATTTCCGAAGGTCGCCCAAAAGATTGTATAGCAGTCAAAGCTGAGCGTATGCTTCGTCCGGTGAACAGGACATCATCTATGAAAATGACTTTTTTATTTTCAACAATAAAATTAATCTTGGTTTTATTGGCTTCTAATGGCTTATCTGTTCTTCTAAAATCATCTCTGAAAAAGGTAATGTCCAGATAACCTAATTGAATTTCAGGAGTTTGATATTCTTTTTCCAGAATTTGTTTCAATCGCTCCGCCAAAAAAACACCTCTTGGTTGGATTCCAACTAATATTGTATCTGAAAAATCTAAATGTTTTTCTATTAATTGACAGGCCAAACGATGTAATATGATAGTAACTTCTTTTGCAGTAAGTAATACTTTTTGACTCATAGTAATTGTGTAGTTTGGTTTGGCAAATATACAAATTCCAATTTATGATTTTATAATTAAAAAGAGAGAAAATGCTAATTCAAATAATTCAAAAAAAACAGTATATTTATAGTACTTAATTTTACAAGAAAGAATGAAAATTATGTAATAGCGACCAGAAGTGATACCCTAATTTTACATTTTAACATTTAACATAAAAAACACAAAATCATGCAAAAAGGACTCACCAGATTATTGATGCTTTTTATAGTACTAATATCATTTTCAAGTTGTTCAATAATAGGAGGAATATTCAAAGCTGGAGTAGGTGTTGGTATATTTATAGTTGTTGCCGTTATCGTTATTATCATTTTTATCATTAATAAGATTTTCGGTAAGAAATAATGATCGTTTAATTAAGATTGACAATTAAAAACTTCTTTTAATAAAAATATCCCGCAATTGCGGGATATTTTTAATCTTAAATATAAATTACTTTTTATACAATATACATTTTAGCTCTCAATTCCTGAACTTTTTCATCATCTAGGTAATCATCAAAAGTCATGTAACGGTCAATCGCTCCATTAGGCGTTAATTCAATTACTCTATTAGCAACCGTTTGCGAGAATTCATGATCATGAGTGGTGAAAATCACAGAACCTTTGTAGTTTTTTAATGAATTATTAAAAGCTGTAATGGACTCTAAATCCAAGTGATTGGTAGGTTCATCCAGCATTAAAACATTCGCTCGTTCCATCATCATTCGAGACAACATGCAACGCACTTTTTCTCCTCCGGATAATACTCTGCAGGTTTTTAAGGCTTCTTCTCCTGAAAAAATCATTTTTCCAAGAAAACTACGAATATTTACTTCATCACGCTCCTCTTCAGTTTTTACCCATTGACGCAACCAATCTACAAGAGAATAATCGTTTTCGAAAAACGAATGATTATCTCCTGGTAAATACGCTTGGTTTGTTGTAACTCCCCAATCATAAGTTCCGGAATCCGCTTTTTGATTTCCATTTAGAATTTCGTAGAAAGCGGTAGTGGCACGTGAATCTTTGGAGAAAAGAACGATTTTATCGCCTTTGGCCATATTCAAATCTACGCCTTTAAATAAAATATCTCCATCAACAGAAGCGCTTAAATTTTGCACATTCAAAATTTGATCTCCTGCCTCACGCTCTTGGTCAAAAATAATTGCCGGATAACGACGACTTGATGGTTTTATTTCGGAAATATTCAGCTTGCTAATCATTTTTTTACGAGAAGTAGCTTGTTTTGATTTGGCTACATTCGCACTAAAACGACGAATAAATTCTTCTAATTCCTGTTTCTTTTCTTCTGCTTTTTTGTTTTGTTGCGCGCGTTGTTTTGCTGCTAATTGACTTGATTCATACCAGAATGTATAGTTTCCGGAATAATGATTTATTTTACTGAAATCTATATCCGAAATATGTGTACAAACGGAATCCAAAAAGTGTCTGTCGTGAGAAACTACAATTACGGTATTTTCATAATTGGCCAAGAAATTCTCTAACCAGGCAATGGTTTCAAAATCCAGATCATTGGTAGGCTCATCCATAATAAGTAAATCCGGATTTCCAAAAAGCGCTTGTGCCAAAAGGACACGAACTTTAATTTTTCCCTCAAGATCTCCCATTAAAGTATAATGATGTTCCTCTGTAATGCCTAGATTTGATAACATCGATGCCGCGTCGGAATCAGCATTCCAACCGTTCATCTCTTCAAATTGCACTTGTAGCTCGCCTATCCTGTCCGCATTTGAATCATTGTAATCTAAATATAAAGCATCCATTTCTTTTTTGATCGCATACAAGGTTTTATTCCCCATCATAACGGTCTCCAATACGGTGCTTTCGTCAAACATATTGTGGTTTTGGTTTAAAACCGACATACGTTTTCCTGGTTCCAAATGAATATGTCCCGAAGTTGGGTCCATTTCCCCGGCGATTATTTTAAGAAAAGTAGATTTTCCAGCGCCATTGGCTCCGATAACTCCGTAGATATTACCGTGAGTGAAGGTAGTATTTACTTCGTCAAACAAAATTCGTTTGCCAAACTGAACTGATAAATTATTTACTGTTAACATGAATATTTATTTTATAAAATTTTTGCAAAAATACGAAAAAAATAACGATTTACTGAATTCCAAAAAAATCCATTTTTAACGGTTTTAATTTACGGATTAGAACAACAATTAACAGAAAAAAATCCTGACACAAATTATCAGGATTTCAAAATTCTTACTTCATAAAGCCAATGTTACTTTTCTTGTTTACAACAATTTTTTTAAACTGCCGTAAACTGCTAATTCTACATCGGCGGGACTTCTGGTATTGCATTTCTCTAATAAATCTTCCAATACAGTTTGACTTACTTTTTGTTTTTTATCTATTAAAAGCAATAGCTGCTGGGATACATCACTCAAACTTTTAGACAAGGGCAAAAGAGGTTGCACCAGCGGCGCATTGGCACTTAAAGCAATTAAATCGGAATTTAGGACGATCCACTTCTTAAAAAAGTCAGTCACTATCCCTTTATTCTCCTTGCTTTTATTTGCTAAATATGTATTGACTGCAACATTAAAATCTAGTGCTTCCGAAGCATCCGCATTACAAGCATCCGCAAATAAGGTCAACGGAGAATGCATGCGGTATTTCTTTCCGCCACCATTACGTTTGTAATTTTTCAGTGGTTCACAAAGGTTTGAAAAATCATTCAATGCACGCGTATCTTGATTGTTGCTGATGTTTCTTAAAATCACTTCTTTGTTTCTAATGTGAGTAATTCCGAGTTCTTCTAATCGAAAAGAAATCGTTTTCAACCTTTTGCGTAAGCTGTTCATATCGGTAACAGATTCATCAGACCATAATCGCTCGGCTATCGCAGCGGTTCGTGGCCAAATTCTGGAATCTATATTTAATGGCGTTACGAGTTCACTCCACATCGCTGCTTCTCCTCCTAAAACCCTTGCTTTTTCCTCTGGACTAAGAATTATCTTTTTGGGTATGGGATCATTCAAATAATGACTTTCAATACCAAGCATCAAATCAATATAATATCCATTTGACAACACTGTATTGTAACCGCTTTTTGCAGCTTTGATCAATGCTCCACCGGCTTCTTGCCCTTCGTTAGTTCCTCGCCAAGCATGAATTATGGCGTCTTTAGACATGTTTTCAGTCATTATTTCTTCCCAACCCATTAATTTTTTGTTGTATTTTTTCAAGATTGGAATCAACTTCATATTAAAATAAGTTTGCAAATCATGATTACTGGCCAGATTATTATCCTTTTTAAATTGCTGAATAGCAGGATTTGCATTCCACTCCTTCCCATTGTTTTCGTCACCTCCAATATGAAAATAACTACTTGGAAATAACGGGCACACTTCATCAAAAATCGAACTTAAAACTTCGTAGGTTTTTGGATTTATAGGGTCTAAAGTCGCATTAAAAATTCCTGAATTTCTTTGTACTTCATACGTGATTTCCCCCTCACCTACTTTACTTCCTATTTCAGGATAGGCAGTCAGCAATGCCGATGCATGTCCAGGAACATCTATTTCAGGAATAACCAGAATCCCTCTTTCATCAGCATATTTTACAATATTTTTAATTTCTTCCTGAGTATAAAAATTTCCATCTGAGGCTAATTCTGTCAATTTTGGATGATTTTTTAATTCAATTCTCCAACCTTGATCATCGGCTAAATGCCAATGGAAAACATTCATTTTCATCGAAGCCATAGCGTCCAGATTTCTTTTGATAACATCTACCGGTTGAAAATGTCTTGCCGCATCAATCATCAGGCCTCTCCAGGTAAAACGTGGCGAATCCGAGATTTCAACAACCGGAAAGTAAAATGACGTACTATTATTCTGAAGCAATTGTAATAACGTCTCCAAACCATGCAAAGCCCCTAAATCACTTGTGGCATTAATGGTTATTTGATTAGAAGCAATTTTCAATTCGTAACTTTCATCTTCATTTATTTCTATTTTTCCGTTGCGAACACAATTTATCTGCAATTCAGCTTCCGGACTTTCGTTGACTTCTGTCAAAAAACTTTGTTCGAGAAACAATCCCGTTCTGCCATCTAATCGTCGCAGGAAATTGGTTGCGCCTATAAAAATTCTGGGATTAGGATTCCCGGTAATATTCACTTTAAATTTTTTGCTTAAAGCAAAAGTGCCAGCGGTCAACTTTATATTTTGTGGCCAAGGCATCAGGTTTAATTGCTCGGTGGTAATTTGTGCATTCGAAACAAAACTTACTAATAATAGGATCAAAAAGTATTTCATAGTTTATAGGTATTCAATATGTTTTTAATAGTCAAAACGTTTAAAAGCTTCGATGGCTTCATATTCTGCCAGTCCTAAATCATCATATAATTTTGCTGTATGTTTATTGCGGTCTTCGGCACGCACCCAAAATTCTCTGGAATCATTACCTTGAAACATCACGCGGTCTTTTTGCGATTGATGGTATAAAATTGCGTGTCTTTTTAGCATTACTTCTTCTGGACTTAATGGTACTGCCATGTCTATTTCATGAATTTCCCATTCATGCCAAGCACCACGATATAACCACAGCCAGCAATCATTCATAAACGATTGTGGTTTCAACGCTGCCATAGCAGTAAAAACAGCATTAAGACAAACTTCATGCGTTCCGTGCGGATCCGCAAGATCACCAGCGGCAAAAACCTGATGCGGTTTTATTTTTTCGATAATCGCTTTTACAATAGCAATGTCATCCGCGTGGATTGGGTTTTTCTTTATTAGTCCCGTCTCATAAAAAGGCATATCCAGAAAATGGATATTCGATTCATTTAACCCAATGTATCGAACGGCTGCATACGATTCTCTGCGTCTGATAAGTGCTTTAAGTTTCCGAACTTCAAGAGAATCTATTTGATTTTCTGACTTATTATTCAAAAAATCAATAACGGATTGAAAATCAATTTTAGTTTTAGCATCTCCAATGAAATCAGTACAAACCTCAGCAAATTTTAAGGCTTCGTCATCTGTAACAGCGATGTTTCCTGAAGTTTGATACACTACATGAACATCATGTCCTTGCTTTATTAATTTAGAAAAAGTTCCTCCCATGGAAATCACGTCATCATCTGGATGCGGACTAAAAAGAATCACTCTTTTCTTATCAGGATTAGCCCTTTCCGGTCTATGGGAATCATCAGTATTAGGTTTACCTCCTGGCCATCCGGTTATGGTGTGCTGCAACACATTGAACATGTTTATATTCAAGTCGTAAGCTGAACCTTCTAATGCTAAAAGATCAGACATTCCATTATTATTGTAATCTCTGTCGGTCAATTTCAAAATAGATTGATTGGTACTTTGACACAGCCAAACAATTGCTTTGCTTTTTAACTCTTGAGTCCAAATACATTCGCCCACTAACCACGGTGTTTTGAAACGGGTTAATTCTGAAGCTGCCAATTGATCTAAAACGAACGTAGCATTAGCATGATTTTGCAAAAATGTCGCAGGAACTTCAGAGCTAATATCGCCTTGAATTGTTCTTTTTATTATATCTGCTTTGTTTTGGCCCCAGGCCATTAATACAATTCTTTTAGATCTGAGAATCGTAGAAACTCCCATGGTAATTGCTCTTTTAGGAACATTGTCAATCCCATTAAAATCAGATGAGGCATCGACTCTTGTAATGTGATCCAAAGTAATTATGCGAGTGCCCGAGTTGATATGGGATCCTGGTTCATTGAACCCAACGTGACCCGTACGACCAATTCCTAATAATTGAAAATCAAGTCCGCCAGCATTTTTAATATTCATTTCATAATCAATACAGTATTGATTCAGCTCTTCAATAGCTATCGTTCCATCCGGTATATTTATATTTTCCGGTTTAATATCAATATGATTAAAAAGATGCTGATGCATAAAATAATGATAGCTCTGATTGTTCTCTTTAGTCATCGGATAATATTCATCCAGATTAAAAGTGACTACATTGCTAAAACTAAGTCCTTCTTCTCTATACATTCTAACTAGTTCTTCATACACTTTAATAGGTGAAGAGCCAGTAGCCAAACCAAGAACACAAGATTTATTTTGCTTTTCTTTTGATTTAATCAATTCAGCAATTTCCTGCGCTACAATTACAGAGGCTTCTGTTGAGTTTTTGAAAATTTCATTATGAATTTTTTCAAATCTAGTTTCTTCGAATTTACCGGCACTTTTATAACTGATATCTTTTTTTCTTCTTAAATCACTTTTCATATCGTGTTTTTCATACTGAATTATAAAGATAGTTTTTTTAAAAGAGTAAGGAAAATAAAAAATACCATAAATCAGATTGCTTCGAGTATCCAAAAAAATGGAGATTATGAAAATCTTAAACTATTTCTATAGATAAAGTACATTTAATCCCAATTTCAAAGTTACCGTCGTTTTAGAATTAGCAAAAAGGTTAAAAAAAAAGCATCATTTTTTAATAAAACGTGGTGATTCAATAATTATAACAATATTTAGTCTAAATTATTTTTTTTTAATTTACTTAACAAATATATTTACGGTCTTACAGCTATAAAAGTATTTAGTTTTAATCATTAACCAATGTATACTTATGAATTCAGAACAAACAAAGTCTAACAATTCCGCGCTTTACACGCTCATAACCGTATTTTTCTTTTGGGGTTTTATTGGAGCATCAAACGGAATTTTTATTCCATTTTGCAAAGCTAAATTTGGCTTAGACCAATTTCAAAGTCAACTTATCGATTTTGCTTTTTATGGGGCTTATTATATCGGAGCTTTATTGCTTTTTATTTTTAGCAGTATCGCCAAAAAAGATATTTTAAACGGTTGGGGATTCAAAAAAGGAATTATTTACGGATTATTGATAAGTACGTTTGGAGCTCTGCTTATGATTTTAGCGGTAACACAAGGAAGTTATTTGTTTATTCTTGGTGCATTATTCATTGTAGCTCTTGGTTTCTCACTGCAACAAACATCGGCACAGCCGTTTGCTGCTTCACTGGGCGAACCACATTCAGCATCAAGCAGACTAAATCTTGCTGGTGGAATCAACTCATTGGGCACCACAATAGGACCGATAGTGGTTTCTATCGCCTTGTTTGGTGTTATTGCAGGAGTTAATATCGAAGAATTTGCTCAAAAACCAGATTCATTAGATTCTATGAGAATCCTTTATGTATTTGTTGGCGCACTCTTTTTATTGGCAGCAGCCTTATTCCATTTTTCTAAAAAGTTACCGGCCGGAAAAAGTGATTCTACTTTTGAAACGGCGAATAAAGCAATGAAAACGCTAATTGCGATCACTGTAATTTTGGTTGCTATTTTTGCCTATATCTTTTCTCGTTATGAAGATGCTGAATTTATTACTCGTTTTATCGAGAACAAAGAAAAAGATTACTTAGGATTAGCCTTAACGGTTTCTACACTTTTGGTAGTTGTTATTGGATTATTTTTCGCCAATACAACGGCTCAAAAAAATCCTGAAGGATGGGGAGCCATGAAATACCCACAATTAGTTTTGGGAATGTTAGCCCTTTTCGCTTACGTAGGTGTCGAAGTAACTATAGGAAGTAACCTTGGTGAATTATTGGTGACTGCTGATTTTGGTTCAATAGCTGGACCTGCTTTAGCGCCCTATATGTCTATGTATTGGGGAAGCTTAATGATTGGGCGTTGGGCTGGAGCCATTACAGTTTTCAACCCGTCATCTCAACTAAAGAAAATTTTACTTATCGTAGTTCCTTACATAGCTTTTGGAGTCGTATTAGCCGCTAACGCTATTTCCGGACAAGATGTAACACCTTTATATGCTTATGCATTTGTAATTTTGTTCCAAATCGCTGGTTTCTTTTTAGGAAAAGATCAACCGTCTAGAACCTTAATGATTTTTGGTTTAATGGGAATGACAGCCATGCTTATTGGTTTATTCACTACGGGTACAATCGCTATTTTTGCTTTCATGAGCGGTGGATTATTCTTAAGTATCATGTGGCCTTCTATTTTCTCATTAGCAATTGCAGGTTTAGGAAAATATACCTCCCAAGGTTCAGCCTTCTTGGTGATGATGATTTTGGGTGGTGGTATTATCCCGCCATTACAAGGAAAACTAGCAGATATTATAGGAATTCATGCTTCTTACTTCATTCCTGTTTTATGTTTCGCATTCATCGCATTCTACGGATGGAAAGTAATTGGAATTTTGGAAAAACAAGGAATCGGAAAAGAAGTAGAAGTTGGTGGCGGACACTAATCAAAAATATAATACCAAACCATATTGAAACCAAACCAATAAAAAAAATCCCATTTCAAATTTGAAATGGGATTTTTTTATTCAATTCGCTGAGACTCAAAATGGCTCACCGAGCATTTTTTATTTATTTCCTTTCTCGAAATCAGCCACAAACTGCGCCAATCCAATATCCGTCAATGGGTGTTTTAATAAGCCGTAAATGGCAGAAAGTGGTCCGGTGATCACATCAGCACCAATTTTCGCACAGTTTACAATGTGCATCGTGTGACGCACTGAAGCAGCCAGAATTTGAGTTTCGTAACCGTAGTTATCATAAATTAATCTTATTTCTTCGATCAAAGCCAAACCGTCTGTAGAAATATCATCTAAACGACCAATAAACGGAGAAACATAAGTAGCTCCCGCTTTAGCAGCCAATAAAGCCTGACCAGCCGAGAATACTAAAGTTACATTTGTTTTTATACCTTTATCCGAAAAGTATTTAGCAGCCATCACTCCCTCTTTAGTCATCGGCAATTTTACCACGATTTGCTCGTGTAAATCCGCCAACTCTTCACCTTCTTTTACCATTCCGTCGTAATCCAAAGCATTTACTTCGGCACTAACATCACCATCAACAAGATTACAAATGTCAACATAATGTTTCAAAATGTTGTTTTTTCCTGTGATTCCTTCTTTTGCCATTAATGTTGGATTAGTTGTAACACCATCCAAAACGCCCAACGCCTGTGCTTCCTCAATCTGAGCTAAATTAGCCGTGTCAATAAAAAATTTCATATTATCTAATTTAATTGTGTGTTTCTAATTCTTTGGGCGTGACCCAAGGGTCGGGCTTTCCGCTTCAATCTTTTATTTTTTAAAGAAAAAATAAAAGGATTTTCACTGTAATCCCTCACGCTAATAAATTCGGTGCAAAATTACAACTTATAATGGCTCATCAGCATTTTTTCATATACTTTATCTGGTAAAATTCTTTTCAAAACAATTGAAAATTTTTGCATAAAAACGCCCACTTTATAATGAATTTTAGGTTCTGGAGTTTGGATAATCTGATAGACCGCTTCGGCCATTTCATTTGGATTACTGCCGCTGTCCACATGTTCATCCATCGTTTTCAAGGTGTTTCCGTACGGAGTTTCGTAAGCGGAACCCTTTAGCACCGGAGCATGAAAACGTCCCGAAGCAATATTTGTCGCAAAATCTCCCGGTGCCACATTCGTAATATGAATACCAAAGGATTTCACTTCCATTCGCAACGCTTCAGTGATGAGTTCAAGGGCACCCTTTGAAGCAGAATAAACACTTCGATACGGCAAACCCATATATCCCGCAATAGAAGTCACGTTGATGATTAATCCTGATTGTTGTGTACGCATTTGTGGTAACACTGCTTTCATTACTTCAATTGGGCCAAAAAGATTAGTCTCAAAATTATTCTTAATTTCATGCATCGGAATTTCTTCCAATGGTCCCGTAATCCCAACACCAGCGTTGTTAATGACAACATCAAGCCTTCCGGAGGTCGCAATCACTTTGGCTACAGCTGCATGAATCGAATCCGAATCCCGAACATCTAAAGCAATTAGAGGAAAAACCGAATTTAAAATTCGTTCCGGATTTCTACTAGTTCCGTACACAACAAAACCTTTATGGTGTAAAAATTCGCCAATAGATTTCCCTATTCCTGAAGAACCGCCTGTTATTAAAACTACTTTATTCATGATTATTGATGTTTATTGTACGAAAGATCCAAAAATAAAAAAATCCTCCCGAAGGAAGACTACTTATTTGTGTGAATTTAGAAAAGAATCTGAAATAAATTTAGATTAAAAAAATGGCAAGCGACCTACATCGCACCGCTCAACCACGTACCCTTGCTATGTTCCCATCCTGGGGGAGTCTGCAGGAGCTGGTCGTGTAGGACTTGCCGGTGCAAATATACAATCTTTTTATATTTTTACAAGAGCTTTAATCATTAAAAAATAACGTTATATTGGGGTATCAAAAATTCAAACAATGAAAAATCATAACTTCCTATCTATCATTTTATTAGGAATCACTTTAGCAAGTTGCAACGAGGAAAAAAAAGGCCAAAACACTTTATTTACCTTTGATAATTCTAAATTTTCAGCATTATATACCCCACAAGAAGTCCTTTCTTTAGCGGTTTTGAATCCCAATTCAAAAAAAGTAGATAGCATTATTTACTACGTCAATGATAAAAAAATTGCTTCTAAGAAAGGTCTTGATAAACTATCATTGGAATTAAAAGATCAAAAATTAGGAAACCAAGACCTGAAAGCCCTTGTTTATTATGAAGGACAAACCGCTGAGGCTACTGGAAGAGTAGAATTAGTTTCCGGCATTCAACCAAAACTATTAAAATATACCATTGTAAATACCTATCCGCACGACATTCAAGCCTACACGCAAGGATTAGAGTTTTACCGTGACACGCTGTATGAAGGAACTGGAAACGGTTCTGGAAACAGTTCTGGAATAAAAGGGATTTCGAGTTTAAGAAAAACAAACTATAAAACTGGAGAAGTATATAAAAAAGTAGAACTGGCTGACAATTATTTTGGGGAAGGAATTACGATTCTCAACAACAAAGTATACCAACTGACTTGGCAAAACAATGAAGGATATGTGTATAATGCTGATACTTTCAAAAAAGAAAAAACGTTCCCCTATTTCAAATCAATTGAAGGTTGGGGATTGACAAATGACGGAACTTATTTATACCAATCAGACGGAACCGAAAAAATTTGGATCATTGATCCAATCACATTCAAAGAAGTAGATTACTTGAACGTATATTCCTTTGAAACAAAAATAAAAGCAATCAATGAACTCGAATGGATTGATGGTAAAATTTATGGAAATGTGTACCAGAAAGATGCCATTGCAGTCATCAATCCTAAAAATGGAGCCGTTGAAGCAATTATCAATCTTGCTGATTTGAAGAAAAAAATTACCCAATTACCTGATACAGATGTCCTAAACGGAATTGCCTACAACCCAAAAACCAAAACCATTTTTGTGACCGGAAAAAACTGGGATAAAATGTTTGAAATCAAAGTTTCTGAATAATTTTATATAAAATGACAACGCTACTTATCAATATCAAAGAATTACTCCAGATTAGGGAAACTGCTATTGCTAAAGTTTCCGGTGCTGAAATGGCAATTCTTCCCACCATCAAAAATGCCTTTTTGGTCATTAGTGACAACCTGATTGCTGATTTTGGATCAATGGATAATTTGCCGGAATTACATGCTGACAAAATAATTGATGCCACTGGCAAAATAGTTTTACCTTCATGGTGTGACAGTCACACGCACATTGTGTATGCGGGAAATAGAGAACAGGAATTTGTAGATCGGATTAATGGCTTGTCGTATGAAGAAATCGCCAATTGTGGTGGTGGAATTTTAAATTCAGCTACAAAACTTAACGAAACTCCCGAAGATGAAATTTATAACCAATCCAAGGTGCGTCTGGAGGAAGTCATGCAACTGGGAACCGGAGCTGTAGAAATCAAATCAGGATATGGCTTGACGCTGGATGGAGAATTGAAAATGCTTCGCGTGGTTCAGCGGCTATCAAAAAATTATCCCATTACTATAAAAGCAACTTTTCTGGGTGCTCACGCTTTTCCATTGGAATATGCAACAAACCATCAAGGTTATATCGATTTAATTATCAACGATATGCTTCCTGAAATTGCCAAAAACAAACTGGCAGATTTCATCGATGTGTTTTGTGAAGCGGGTTATTTTACTGTTGAAGAAACCCGAAAAATTATGGAAGCCGGAATTAAATTTGGCTTAAAGCCAAAAATTCACGTCAATCAGTTCAACTCAATTGGCGGAATTCAAGCAGGAATTGAATACAACGCGTTATCAGTAGATCATTTAGAGGTTATGAAACCGGAAGATATCAAAGCGTTGAAAAATACCGACACAATGCCTGTTGCATTGCCTTCTTGCTCATATTTTTTAAGCATTCCTTACACTCCCGCACGAGCAATGATCGCGGCAGGACTTCCTATTGCCCTTGCAACGGATTACAATCCGGGCTCTACTCCTTCAGGAAATATGAATTTTGTTGTAGCAACGGCATGCATCAAAATGAAAATGACTCCCGAAGAAGCCATCAATGCTGCCACAATAAATGGAGCTTACGCCATGGGAATTTCTGAAACTCATGGAAGCATTACTATTGGCAAAAAAGCAAATCTAATTATTACAAAACCCATTACATCCTATTACCAGCTTCCATACGCTTTTGGCAGTACTCTAATTGAAACGGTACTGATTGAAGGTGAAATTATTTCATAAAAAAAGAGGAACAGCATGTTCCTCTTTCCTAATTATTTCAATTTTTGATTATCTCAACACAAAACTTGTTTTTGAAACTAAAACATCTTTATTAAAAATATTGATAAAATACGTTCCTTTAGCAAAATCTTTCCCTTTTAAATCCTCAGAAACTAGAATTGTTTTGTTTTCATATTTCACATTAGTTGCAAAACTGTATGTTAACGTATTCTCACCAAAATTTTCCGTTTTCTTGTCTCCTAATACATTATTTTTGCTGTCAATTACTTGTACGTAATACATTTTGTCACCGGACATAGCAATTTGATTTTCAGCAATCGTAAAATTAACTCTTAAAACATCGGCTCTACTTGCTTTGTCTGTCTCAATTTGTTTTCCAGAACTTCTTAATTTAAAAGCTGTTCCTCTAGTATTTAAAACCGTTAATTTAGATCCTTTTTCAACCGCTTTAGATAATTCTTCGTTTTGTCCAACTAATACTTCGTTGTATTTTTTAGATTCTCCCAAGACCACTACAGTACTGTCTCGTTGTGTAGTTAAGGTTGTGTTTTCTTTTTTCAACCCTTCATTTTCAGCCATTAAAACTTTCATATTTCCCTGCAAAGCATTGAATTGAGTTCTGTATTTAGATAATGAAGCTACATCCCCTTTGGACTTACTCAAATCATTCATCAAGTTTACTACTTTATCTCTTTCTTGAATTAACTCATCAGACATGGATGTGTTTTCAGCAATTGCGGCATCATACGTTGATTTTAATTCCTGCAAATCTTTCATAACCGATTCTTTTTCGGTCAATGTAGTTTTCAATTCTGTTTTAACGGTATCTGCGTCGGAAGTCATTTTAAAAATGTAAACCAAACTCCCCACTAATAAAATAGCCAACACTGCTATAACCGCCTTAAGACTTGAACTGCTTTTTTGATTTTCCATCTTTTAATTAATTTAATTTTTACAAATTTAACAATATATAACTAATGAATAACGCAAGTTGATACATTTATATTATTTTTGGGAAAAAATATTTTTTTTAATGGAAAAAATTATACGCTTTACAATTCATGATCTTGCAAAAATTACGAACCACAGAAGTGGCGAGATAAAGTTTGGAGAAAAAATGATAACCATCCCAAAAGATGTTGATTCAATTGATTTTCTAACAACCTGTGAGGCTAAATATGTATTATTTGGTATTCCCGAAGACATTGGAATAAGAGCTAATTTTGGCCGACCCGGGGCGGCTTCAGCTTGGGACAGTGCCATAAAAAGTATTGCTAATATTCAGCACAATCGTTTTTGTAAAGGAAGTCAGTTAATTATTTTAGGGCAATTAGACGTAAGTGACAAAATGCAGGAAGTAGAACACCTTGATTTTAATGATATTGATGATCGTTTTAAATTAAGCCAATTAGTTGAAAAAATAGACAAAGATGTCTCTCATATCATTTTTAACATTATAAAATCAGGTAAAACTCCAATAATCATTGGTGGCGGACACAATAATTCATACGGAAATATAAAAGGAACTGCACTCGCCAAAGGCAAACCTATTAATGCAATCAATTTTGATGCGCATTCTGATTTTAGGATTATAGAAGGACGTCACAGTGGCAATGGTTTTTCGTATGCTTATGAAGAAGGTTTTTTGAAAAAATATTTTATTTTTGGACTACATGAAAACTACACTTCAAAAAGTGTGTTGGATATCATTAAGAAAATAGAGGATCGAGTTCGTTTTAACACCTATGATAGTGTAAGTATTAGAAGAGAAAAAAACTTTGATCAGGAAATGGCGCTCGCTTCGGAATTTATAAATGATGATTTTTTTGGAATAGAGATCGACTTGGATGCGATTCCTAATATTGCCTGCAGTGCCATGACTATGAGTGGATACTCTGTGGAGCAACTTAGGCAATTTATATACTATTTTGCCAAAAATAAAAATGCTGCCTATTTACACATTTGTGAAGGCGCACCGGATTTAGGCGAAGAAAAAAACAATCATTTAATAGGTAAACTGATAGGCTATCTGGTGACTGATTTTATTAAATCGAACCAGCAGATTGTCTAACTGGTTAAATGATAAATTGCTTAAACGAATACCTATTAACCTAATCGATAAATAACACTACCTTTGCAGCACTATCTATGTACTTAATACATGATATTTAATATTTAAAATATGTTATTCGAAGATTTACCACTTTCAAAAAGTATACAAAAAGCCGTATTTGAACAAGGCTATTTAGAAGCAACTCCAATACAAGAACAAGCCATTCCAATCGTATTATCAGGTAGAGATATGATTGGTTGTGCCCAAACCGGTACCGGAAAAACGGCCGCATTTGCCATTCCTATTATTCATCAATTGCATAGAATAGTAGGGTCCTCTAAAAAAGCAAGTCCAATCCGTGCTTTAGTCATCACCCCAACCCGAGAATTGGCCGTTCAAATTGGACAAAATTTTGACCAATATGGAAAATACACAAACTTAGTGCAACTTACTATTTTTGGTGGCGTTTCTCAAGTGCCACAGGTAGAAATGCTGAAAAAAGGAATTGATATCCTGATTGCTACTCCAGGACGTTTGCTAGACTTAGTCAAACAAGGTTTCATCGATTTAGACCATTTGCATACTTTAGTCCTTGACGAAGCGGACCAGATGCTGGATATGGGATTTGTAAATGATGTCAAAAAAATTGTAAAACTGACCCCTAATAACAGACAAACCTTATTTTTCTCGGCTACAATGCCAATGGCCATAAGAGAATTAGCCGAAATGTTTCTGAAAGATCCTGCAACAGTTACCGTATCTCCTGTTTCTTCTACAGCTGAAAACGTAGAACAACGCGTATATTTTGTTGAAAAAGCAGAAAAAAGAAATTTGCTGTATCATTTAATTAAAAACGAAAAACTGTCTAATGTTTTGGTTTTTTCAAGAACAAAACACGGAGCTGACAACGTTGTAAAAGCATTGCGCAAACACGATATTGCTGCCGAAGCGATTCATGGTGACAAGTCTCAAAATGCCAGACAACGCGTTTTAGAAGGATTCAAGAATAAAGAAGTGAATGTTTTAGTGGCTACTGATATTGCAGCCAGAGGAATTGATATTGATCAATTACCATTTGTCATTAATTTTGATTTACCCAATATTCCCGAAACGTATGTACACCGAATTGGCAGAACCGGTCGTGCCGGAAATGAAGGTGTTGCAATTTCTTTTTGTAGCAAAGATGAGCACCAATATTGGAAAGACATTCAGAAATTAATAAAAGTAGATGTAAAAACCGTAAGTGATCACCCATACGGTTGGCATTCAGGAAGTCCTGAAACCGCTCCCGCGGGAACTCAAAAGAACTCAAACCGCAGTGGTGGAGCTCATAAATCAAGAAAATCAGAGGTTTCCAAACAAAATAAAAAACGCTGGTATTAAATTCGTTATACTGACTTACATCTGTAATAAATCACTTTTTAACTGTCGTTAAAAAGTGATCTATCGTTAACATGTTGTTTTTAAGTGTTTTAATGAAAATATTATTTGAATTAAATGACCTTAATCTTCTTGAATTTCAATACTATCTATTTTTGTCATGTACTAAAGAAATTACTATAGAAAATTTATCCTTTTGAGTAATGGCTTTGTACAAGGCAATTTTCGAAATTTTAAAGGATTTTTTGAAATCAGCATTCTTCAGGTATTGTGACGCGTGATCCGTTAATTTTACGATCTCATTGTTTCATGCCGTTTACGTTTGTGCAAGTACGTCATCACTGAAAAAGTTAAATACAAACACTATTAATAACACAATATACACCTGATTCATAAGTGATTAAGTTTAATTAAATATAAATTTATGCGCCAATAAATAATAATTTATTTTAATCAATTAAGTGTCAAAAGTGAACTATTTTGAAGTCTCATGAATTTCAAATATATTAAATCCACTTCATGGTGTACAAAGAACTATTAGTTAAAAATTAATTTCTTTTGGTTTATTTAATTTCCCTACAGATTTGGCGACAATAGTTGCAATAGTTGCATCACTTGTTACATTGACTACAGTTCTGCACATATCCAAAGGTCTGTCAATAGCAAAAATAAGCGCTAGCCCAGCTTCTGGAATTCCAGCTTGACCAAGAACAATAACAAGCATCACCATTCCGGCACTAGGAACCGCTGCTGATCCTATAGAAGCCAGTGTTGCAGTAACAACTATCATCAATTGTGTATTGAGGTCTAAAGCTTCCGGAAGCATTGCTTGAGCTATAAATATCGCAGCTACTGCTTGATACAAGCTAGTTCCATCCATGTTTACTGTTGCTCCCAGAGGCAAAACAAAACTAGAAACCTCTTCATCAACTCCTAAACGCTCGGTAACACATTCCATGGTAACGGGCAGTGCAGCTGCACTTGAACTTGTTGAAAAAGCCAATAATTGGGCGGGCGCAATGGCGTTAAAAAACTGTATTGGATTTACTTTTGCAAAAATCATTAATAAGCTTGGATAAAACACAAACATCATCAAAAACAAGCCAAGCAAAACCGTTAATCCATAGATTCCCAGCGCTCCTAATGTTGAAAAATCTGGAATTTCGACCATCAGTGCGGCCATCAGTGCGAAAACACCAACTGGTGAAAAAAGCATGATAATGTCAATAATTTTCAGAATTACATCATTCAATCCCTTAAAGAAATCAACGACAGGTTTTGATTTTTTTTCTTCAATTAAAATGAGACCGATCCCAATTAAAATAACAAAAAAAATGACTTGCAACATACTTCCATTATCACTTAAAGCTTTAAAAAAATTATCTGGTACAATATCTATCAAAGGTTGCAGTGGCCCACTATTTTTAGCTTTTACCGCCAATTCAATTTTTTGAGAAGCATCAACCGAAAAATTTTCAAGTAAGCTTATTCTGGATTCTTCGTTAATGTAAGTTCCGGGCTTAATTAAATTGGCTAACAACAAACCAATAATGACTGCTATTACTGTGGAACATAAGTAAAAAAAGACTGTCCTTCCTCCTAATTTAGAAAGTTTAGAAATATCTTTTAAATCTGCTAATCCAACAATCAATGAAACCACAATTAAGGGAACAGCAATCATTTTGAGTAAGTTTATAAAAATAGTTCCAAAAGGTTTTATCCAGTCAATTACGATTCCTTTTTGTTCTAAGTTTTTCATTACTAATCCAAAAAGGAGTCCTAGAATCATTCCTAAAAGAATTTTCCAATGTAAAGCAAGTTTTTTCATAATTTTAAATTCATTTGAATCAGACAAACTGATATTTTACAAAAAAAAACTCCTCATTATTTGAGGAGTTTTTTATTATTTAGTCTAATGAAACCGGTTCGGAATCCTCGTCTTTTTCCCAGCTTCCAACTACCGATGTTGCTAAAGCATTTCCTAACACATTGGTTGCGCTACGAAACATATCACAAAAATGGTCAATAGGTAAAATTAAAGCAATTCCTTCGATTGGAATGTCAAACATACCACAAGTTGCAGCAACAACCACTAAACTCGCTCTTGGTACTCCTGCAATTCCTTTACTGGTAAGCATCAAAACTAAAAGCATGGTCATTTGCGTACCCAAATCCAAATCAATTCCGTAGGCTTGCGCAATAAAAATACTGGCAAAAGTCATGTACATCATACTTCCATCCAAGTTAAAAGAATACCCGAGCGGCAACATGAAAGAAACAATTCTGTCCTTGACTCCAAAACGTTCTAATTCTTCGGTCAATTTTGGAAAAACAGCTTCACTGCTGGTTGTTCCAAAAGCAATAATCAATGGACTTACAATTCTTTTTAGCAAAACGGTCATTCTGCTTTTTAGAAATACATACCCCACAACAATCAACACGACCCAAAGTGAGGAAATTCCAATTAAGAAAGAACCAAAGAACTTGAAATAGGTAATTGCCAATTCCTGAAAATCTCTAACCGCAAATACTCCTGCTATAGCACCAAATACTCCTATTGGGGCAAACTTCATAACGTAGTTTACCATTTTCAGAACAATATGAGATATTTTATCCAAAGCATTTGTCACTGGCTTCACATAATCACCTAATGCAGCCGCTGCCAGACCAAAGAAAATCGAAAATATTACAATTTGTAAAATTTCATTAGTAGCCATTGCTTCAAAAATACTTTTAGGTACTATATGCTCAATAAAGTTTTCAAAAGATATGTTTTGTGTTTTCGCTGTGACTTCTGAAACTGATCCCATATCAACATTTGATAAATTAAGGCCAACTCCCGGTTCTAGTATGTTTACAAAAAACATCCCCAATAACAAAGAGATAAATGAAGCTGTAAAAAACCATCCCATCGCTTTTCCTCCAATTCTCCCCACCGCTTTGATATCCCCAAGTTTCGCAATTCCTACCACCAACGTCGTAAATACCAATGGCGAAATAATCATTTGAACCAGTCGAATAAAAATAGTAGCCAGAATTTTAATTTTGTTACTAAAATTTTGAGCTGCTTCCGGTGAAATAGAATTATGAATGATAATGCCTAAAATAGCACCCAAAACCATAGCTATTAATATTTGCCCTGTTAATCCTGAAAAAAAGGACGGCTTTTTAGTTGTATTCATATTCATTAAATTGGTTATAAGATTGTAGGATCAACCTTGATTATAAAAAATAATTTTTTACTCGCAGTCAGGTAAAAAATGGTATTGTAAAAAACATAAAAAGTATCAACAATTACTACTGATATGTTTTATTTATCAAATAAAAATCAGCTAATACAATGGCTGCCATTGCCTCAACAATAGGCACAGCACGCGGTACTACACAAGGATCATGACGCCCTTTTCCAGTCATTTCTGTAATATTGCCTTTATTGTCCAGTGATTCTTGTTTTTGCATAATGGTGGCCACAGGTTTGAAAGCCACGCGAAAATAAATATCCATTCCGTTACTGATTCCTCCTTGAATTCCACCTGAAAGATTGGTTTTTGTCGTTCCGTCAGCATTGTATAAATCATTATGCGCACTTCCTTTCATCTTAGCGCCTTCAAAACCACTTCCAAATTCAAATCCTTTTACGGCATTAATAGAAAGCATTGCTTTGCCAAGTTCTGCGTGAAGCTTATCAAAAACGGGCTCTCCTAAACCAATAGGTACATTTTGAATCACACAGGTTACGGTTCCGCCCACAGTATCCCCTTGTTTTCGGATATCACGAATATATTCTTCCATGATTACCGCTGCCTGTTCATCTGGGCAACGAACCGGATTATTTTCGGTTTTCGAAAAATCTAAATCTTGGTAGGGTTTGTCTAAAAAAATAGGTCCTACAGAAGAAACATACGCATTAATTTTTATGTCTGGCAACATTTGTTTTGCTACAGCTCCCGCCACAACTCTACTGGCAGTTTCCCGCGCAGAACTGCGCCCACCGCCACGATAATCCCTAACCCCATATTTTTTTTCATACACATAATCCGCATGACTGGGTCTGTAATTGTCTTTTATATGAGAATAATCATCTGATTTTTGATTGGTATTAGGAATAATAAAACCTATGGGTGTACCGGTAGTTTTACCTTCAAAGATTCCGGAAAGAAATTGAACGTCATCCGGTTCTTTGCGTTGAGTAACTATTGCTGATTGGCCTGGCTTTCTGCGGGACATTTCAAATTGAATTGCTTCTAAATCTATTGTTATTCCGGGAGGACAACCGTCTATTATCCCTCCTAAAGCGTCACCGTGAGATTCTCCAAAAGTTGTTATTCTAAATAGTGTTCCGTAGCTATTTCCTGCCATACTGATTAGTTTTGAACAAAAGTAGTATTTTAGTTTAAAGTTCAAAATTTTAACCACTAAACTTTTGAATAGCAATATCTATTTATTGACTTTAAATTAATATTGAAAACTATTTATTAACCTTTAATCGCATTTCAATTCAGTAGAATTCCATTAATTTGATAAAATTCAAATTCAAATACCTTGAAAAAAAGAAAAGTCGAGTTAGTGGTGATTTCTGATGTACATCTGGGGACTTATGGAAGTCATGCTAAAGAACTTTATAATTATTTATCTGCAATTAAACCTAAAATTTTAGTCTTAAATGGAGATATTATTGATGTATGGCAATTTAGAAAATCCTATTTTCCCAAAGCGCATTTAAAGGTTATCCAAAAAATCATCAGTTTTGCTTCAAAGGGAACAAAAGTCTATTATATTACTGGAAATCATGATGAAATGCTCCGAAAGTTTAGCGATATGAGTATGGGTAATTTTGCATTGGTGGACAAGTTAGTCTTGGATCTTGATGACAAAAAAGCCTGGATATTTCACGGTGATGTCTTTGATGCTTCCGTACAACACTCAAAATGGATTGCAAAATTAGGCGGTTTAGGATATGATTATCTGATACTTTTGAATCGATTTGTAAATTGGTGCTTATCAAAAATAGGGAAAGAGCCCTACTCTTTTTCTAAACAAATAAAGGCTGGTGTAAAAAAGGCAGTAAAGCACATTTCGGATTTTGAAAAAACAGCCACGGAACTCGCCATCGAAAACAACTACGATTATGTAATTTGCGGTCATATTCACGAGCCAAAAATAATCAAAAAAGAGAATAAAAACGGAGCTACTTTGTATTTGAATTCCGGGGATTGGGTGGAGAATTTAACCGCATTGGAATACAATAAAAAACGTTGGAAATTATTTCACTACTCAGAAACTAATTATGCTGAAGATGAAAATCTTTTTGAGATGGAGGATTTAATCAGTACTCAGTATGTTACACCTGCTATTTTCTTTAAAAAAACTATTTTAGATTAATGGTGGTTTTATATCAAAAGTGTGAATTATGAAACATTTACAATTAATTTTGTAAATTTAATCACAAAGTTAGTAATATCTTTGTATTTATAAAAATTTACTTATGAAAAAAATTATTTTATCGGTTATAATGCTAATTGGATTAGCATTCACCTCACAAGCACAAGAGATTTCAAAAAATGCACTAGGCCTTCGTTTTGGTGACAGTGGTGGTTTTGGTACTGAGATCACCTATCAAAGAGGTTTAGGCGATAACAATCGTTTAGAATTAGACTTAGGTTGGAGAAACAGAAATAATTATAACAATGATAATTATGATGACAATGCCATCAAATTAACTGGTTTGTATCAGTGGGTATGGAACATTGATGGTGGATTCAACTGGTATGCAGGTATTGGTGGTGGTGTAGGAAACTACAATAGAGATTATTATGATAATAGAAATTATAATAATGGAACTTTCGCATTTGTTGCCGGAGATATAGGTATCGAATATAATTTTGATATTCCATTGTTAATCTCTTTAGATTTCAGACCAGAGTTTGGTGGTAGCGATTATTACAGAAACAATTACGGTTCTGATGTAGCTTTAGCTCTTAAATACCAATTCTAATATTTCAAAAAGAATAAAAAAAATGCCACTAGAAATAGTGGCATTTTTTATTTTATAAGAATCTCTTTCTTGGAATTAATTTTCACAATACAAAAAGGAGTCGTAAAAGCTTGTGTCACCATACTACCCGGCTCAGGATTTGTTTCTTGAACTGTTATAATTATATTTTTATCCGTTTCAATTACCTTATCAATTCCTATGGCATATCCGCCAGTGGTTTTCTCTCCCATATTCAAAACAACAAAATTAGCATTCAGAATATCATTAGCATTAATCTTATTTTTTAAGTTTTCATCATTCTGCAGCATTTTAATTTCGCTTGGTTCAGAAAGAATCTCAAAAAAACGGATACTAGCTCCACCATTAGTTTGCTGAGTCAAAACTTCAAATAGCGCTGTAGTGGCATCTGTACTTTTTAAAGAAACGCTACCGCAGGAAACGACAGTTATAGCAAGGAACGACAGCATTACTTTTTTCATTTTTATGTTTTTACATTTAATAATTTCAAAAATAATTCCTGTGTGTCTATAAGTATTTATTAATGGCTTTTTGATATAACTCTTCGTAAAGGGGCAAAATATTTTTTATGTCAAATTGTTTGGCAACAGCTAATGCGTTTTCTTTAAATTTAGCAAGCGTCAAATCATCTTTTAGAATTTTCAATGCGTTTTGAGCCATTTCCTCTGTATTTCCTACATCACTTAAATAGCCGGAAATGCCTTCAAAATTAACTTCGGGTAAACCGCCTGAATTACTAGAGATAACAGGAACTTTACACGCCATAGCTTCAAGGGCTGCCAAACCAAAACTTTCTGTTTCAGATGGGAGTAAAAACAAGTCAGTTAAGCACAAAATCTTATCAATTTCGTTGCTGTTACCAAAAAAGATTACCTTGTCTAGTATACCCAATTCCTGACATAAATATTCTGCTTTTTCTTTTTCAGGGCCATCACCAACCATCATCAATTTAGCCGGAATCTCTTTTTGAATATTATAGAAAATTTTAATGACATCCGGAATTCGTTTTACTTTTCTAAAATTACTGATGTGCGTTATAATTCGTTCATTTTCCTTGGCCATGACTGAACGTTGACAAGGAATGTTCAGGTTATTTGTATTTTTATTCAATTCAATAAAATTAGGAATAACCTCAATTTCATTTTTTATATTGAATAATTTAAGCGTATCGTCTTTTAAACTTTGGGATACTGAGGTAACAAAATCTGATTTATTGATACTAAAAGTGACTGCTGGCTTATAAAACGGGTGATTCCCTACCAAGGTGATATCTGTTCCGTGTAATGTTGTCACCATTGGAATATCAATGCCTTCGTCTTTCAGCATTTGTTTTGCCATATAGCCCGCATAGGCATGAGGAATAGCATAATGTACATGAAGCAATTCTATTTTATATAATTTTACCATATCGACTAATTTGCTCGATAAGGCCAATTCATACGGTTGGTAATGAAACAATGGATATTCAGGCACATTTACTTCGTGGTAATGCACATTTGGACTTAAAAGTGCCAAACGTACGGGCTGACTGTAAGTTATGAAATGTATTTCATGCCCACGACGAGCCAATTCCAGTCCTAATTCTGTAGCGACAACACCACTACCTCCAAAGGTAGGATAACAAACTATTGCAATTTTCATGTATTTAATTTAATGAAACGAAATTAAGAAAAATAGGAATGTGTTTTATGGAATTTTAAGTTAAATGCAATACAAATTTAAAATTTCATTCGCTGAATTCGAACGGCATTTAAAATCGCCAATAAGGCCACCCCCACATCTGCAAAAACCGCCTCCCACATAGAGGCAAGTCCAGCAGCTCCCAGAATGAGAACTATTAGTTTTACGAAAAAAGCCAATCCAATATTTTGCCAAACGATTTGTTTTGTTTTTTTTCCAATGGTGATAGCGGTAAAAATCTTAGTGGGCTGGTCATTTTGAATGACAATATCAGCCGTTTCAATAGTAGCATCGCTTCCTAAACCACCCATAGCAATTCCCGCATCTGCCAGAGCAATGACTGGAGCATCATTTACTCCGTCTCCAACAAATGCAACTTTTAATTTTTGGTTTAAAAGTGCGGTTACTTTATTGACTTTATCTTCTGGCAACAAATTTCCGTAAGCTTCATCAATATTTAATTCTTTGGCTACAGCCAAAACTACCGCTTGATTGTCCCCAGAAAGTAATATTGTTTTGATATTTATTTTATGTAAACTTTCAATAGCCACTTTTGCATCTTCTTTTATTTCATCGGCAACAAGAAAATAACCTGTATATTTTTGATTGATGGCAACTACAACAATAGTGTACGGAATAGCATCAAGATCCGTGTCATAATCAATATGGAATTTTTTCATCAGTTTAGGACTTCCCACCAAGATTTCATTTCCATCTACAACACCTTGCAAGCCAAGGCCTGGAATCTCAGTGAAATTAGAAACAACAATTTCATTTTTAGGATTTTTGGCAAATTCTACTATTGCGGAACCAACCGGATGCGTCGATTTAGCTTCAATTACTGCAGTATAGTTAACTAAATCAGACTCCAGAATTCCTATCGACACTACTTTCTGAACTTTAAAAACGCCTTTGGTTAAAGTCCCTGTTTTATCCATCACCACTACCTGAATAGCTGCCATAGTATCCAGAAATGTAGATCCTTTAAACAATATTCCGTTTTTACTTGCGGCGCCAATTCCGCCAAAATACCCTAACGGAATGGAAATCACCAAGGCACACGGACAGGAAACCACCAAGAACAGTAAGGCTCTGTACAGCCATTCCTTAAATATATACGTTTCTGCAAATAAGATTGGCACTACACATATAGCAATAGCGAGATACACTATTATTGGCGTGTATATTTTAGCAAACTTCCTAATAAATAATTCTGTTGGTGCTTTTTTAGCAGTGGCATCCTGCACCATCTGGAGGATTTTAGATAATTTGCTGTCTGTAAATGCAGTAGTCACTTCTACTTGAGCAATAGAAGTGCCATTGATCATTCCGGCAAGAATTGTATCTCCTTTTGACTTAGAATCCGGTTTGCTTTCGCCTGTTAATGCAGCAGTATTGAAAGTGGCATAATCCGAAAGCAACATTCCATCTAATGCTAATTTTTCTCCGGGTTTTAATTCTATGACAGCTCCAATAGCCACTTCCGAAGCTTTAATTGCAATCACATTTTGTCCCATTACAACGTTTGCAACATCAGGTCTTTGATCCAGTAATAATTTTATATTTAATTTTGCTCTTTTAACGGCGAGCATTTGGAATAATTCACCAATGGAGTAAAATAACATGACAGCCACTCCTTCGGCATATTGACCAATTCCAAACGCACCTAATGTAGCTATTCCCATTAGAAAAAATTCAGAAAAAATAGCTCCTTTACCAATGCTATCGTAAGCTTCTTTCAAAACTGGAAGCCCTACCGGAATGTAAGCTGCAACATACCAAACGATTCGAAACCAACCATTAAACCAAGATTGAGGAAAGTAATTATCAAACAATAAAGCAATCAGCAATCCTATAAAACTAATTATAGATGGTAAAAACATTCTGAGGGTGCTTTCATTTCCGTTAGAATGATCGTGATCTTCCTCATCGTGATTTTCTGACTCACTGTGAGAGGAACAACATCCTGCATCTTGCTCTGCTTTATTTACTTTTTTTTCTTCTACTGCGCAACATTTGTTGTCAGGTAAAGTTTTATGTTGGGATGCCATTTTAAATTGTTTTATATTTAATGAAAAACGAAAAATAAATAATAATAAGTAATGTGGTTATCCCAGTAATAAAAAATGTAGTATTCGCACCAAATTGATACCAAAGGACCCCGGCAAAAGAACTGGCCAATAAGGCGCAAATACTTTGAAATCCAGAATAAGTTCCAATAGCAGTCGCAGTATCTTTTTTATCAGAAATATTACTGATCCATGCTTTCGAAATCCCTTCGGTTGCAGCAGCATACACACCGTAAATTAAAAATAATCCACCAATAATATAACTGTTTTTAGTAAATGCCATTCCAAAATAGACAATTGCAAATAGAAAAAGTCCAAAAGTAAACATTTTCTTCAATCCAATTTTATCAGCAAAAATTCCTAATGGAAATGCACAAAGAGCATAAACCAAATTGTAAAAAATATAAATCTCTATTACCACAGTATCATTTAAACCTGCTTGCTTCGCTTTTAAAAGTAAAAAAACATCGGAACTATTGAATAAGGCAAAAGCTAATAGTCCTGTTACTACTCTTCGATATTGTGCAGGACTTGTTTTCCAATAGCTAAGAAACGAGAAAAACGAAATCTGTTTTACCTCCTTTGCCTGTACCTTAAGTTTATCGTTAAGCAAAAAAGAAGCAAATACCGCTAGTAAACCTGGAATAAAAGCAACATAAAAAAGCATTTTATACTGTTGTGGATAAAAATGCAGATAAATCAAAGCCATAACAGGTCCTAGAACGGCACCAAACGTATCCATTGATCTATGAAATCCAAATATCTTTCCTTTCGTTTCAGCAGTTGCTTCATCAGATAAAATCGCATCTCTTGCACCAGTACGAATTCCTTTTCCGAAACGATCAATTGCTCTGGCAAAAAATATCCAAAGAGGGAAGACGAATACCGCCATCATGGGTTTTGAAATAGCACTTAAACCGTAGCCCAGACGCACAAATGGAACACGTTTACCTGAACTATCAGATAACTTACCAAAATATCCTTTACTTAATCCAGCTAAAGCCTCGGCAAAGCCTTCTAAAACACCAATTAATACTATCGAGAACCCAATCGATTTAAGGTATATAGGCATTATTGGATAAAGCATTTCGCTCGCTGTATCCGTAAATAGACTAACCAGTGATACTATCCAGACTGTTTTTGAAATATAATTTAATCTTTTCATTTTGAATTATTTTACGTTTTCATAGAACAGTAAACAGTATAAACCGTTATTTTTCCATTCTTGATCTTTTCTTGTTAAGCCATTTATTAGCCTTATAGGTTAGGTAGGCCGACCCACTTCCTAAAACGGCTCCTGCCACTACATCGCTTGGATAATGAACGCCTAAGTGCATTCGAGAATATCCCACGGCACTTGCCCATACAAAAGACGGTGCAATAACATACCATTTATGATACGCTAAACTAAGTGACGTTGCCGTTGCGAAAGCTGACGAAGTATGTCCCGAAGGAAATGAATAACCCACGGTCGACGCTGCTTGATCAATATCAGGATAGGTTTTAAATGGTCGCTGTCTTTTTATAGTATGTTTCAAAGCGGTAGTAATAAATGCATTTACTAAGAATGCTTCTCCAACAAAAATTGCCTGTTTCTTGGCGGCATTATCTTTCTTTAATAAACCAACCGAATATATAATAATAGGAGTAACAAGACCGATGGGAACCGCACTATTCGTTATTAATTTAAAAGTAGGATCTAAATTCTTATTTCGATCAACATTGATATCTCGTAGAATATTTATATCATTATTTTGAGCATTTACAAAAGTCATGCAAAAAAGCCATACAATTAAATTGATTTTTGCAATTACAGTATTCTTATTTTTCATCCTATTGTTTTTATCTCAAATATACTATAATACAGGTGAACTTTGTAACGAAACACTTCTAACAAAATCATTTTAAAAAAAATAGTTCAAATGAAATTGACTATAATTTCATTTGAACTATTTTATTATTACGTTAACGTTTGCTTAGTTTATAATCGCTTCATAAATTACCCTTTGGATATCTTCCCGAATATTTTCTTTCGATAATCTATTTTCACTTGCAATTGGGAAAGTTCTATTAGATAAAAACACATAAACAATTTGCGTTTCAGGATCAGCCCAAGCCATTGTACCTGTATAACCAGTGTGACCAAAACTCGTCATTGAAGCACAACCGCACGTAGGTCCTACAGCACCTAATTGTGGTTTATCAAAGCCCACTCCTCTCCTATTTCCGGCGGCACAAAAATAGCACGTATTGAAATCATCAAATGTTTTTTCAGAAAAATATTGCCGGTTTCCATAATTTCCTTTTTGTAAATAAAGTTCCATTATTTTAGCCACATCCATAGCATTCGAAAAAACACCTGCGTGACCTGAAACCCCACCTTCTAAAGCAGCGGACAAATCATTGACATATCCTTGTAAAAGTTGACGACGGAAATAGGTATCTGTTTCCGTTGGCGGAATTCTGTTTTTATCAAATTTAGTCAATGGATTGAAACTTGAATTGTTCATCCCGAGTGAACGATAGAAATTTTCTTGAATTAAAACATCTAATGGTTTACCCGTTGTCTTTTCTAAATAATCCTTCAGAATCATAAAAGTAAGATCACTGTATTTGTATTCTTTTTTTAATGACAGTTTACTCTCAACAATCATTTTCATAATTGTGTCACTAAAATCATTTCGTATAAAAAGACTGTCTCCTAGTTTTTTCGAAAACTGCTCTTCAGCAATTTTTCTAAAATAAACATCAGAAGGAGATTGCGATTTATTCATTGTAGCCTTGTAAAATGGTATTCCTGCTGCTAAACCTGCATAATGCGACAATAAATCCTTGAAATTAATATTTGCCTTATTGGAATCTTTAAAAATAGGAGACATTGATCCTAATGTTGTTTCCAAATTTATTTTTTGCTGGTCGTATTGCTGCATCACATTAGGCAATGTAGCTATAATTTTCGTTAATGAGGCAACATCATAAATATCGGAGTCTTGCACTTTAATCGTTCTATCATACGTATGATGACCGAATGATTTTTGATAAATAACTTTTCCTTTTCTGGCTACCAATACCTGAATTCCAGGAGTCATTTTAGCGTCAATTGCTTTAGTAGCAATACTGTCAATTTTTGATAAAATCGTTGAATTCATCCCAACATTTTCTGGAGTTGTGAATCCCAGCCGATTCAATTTTTCTGTTGGCAAACCATCATTTACATTAAAACTAGTATTAATAGAAACCGGTAGTTTCCCTTTGGCTTCAATAGCCCCAAAAATTAGTTCTGCCGAAACGACCTGTGCAACTGCACTATTTTGATAAGAAACAACTAAACCTTCAATATCTTCAAAATTTATAATTGGTAATAAAGCGTATGGTTTTGCAAAAACATCCAGAATTACAGTATTATTTTGGGCTAGAAATTTAATTTTTGCCAACTCATCCAATCTTAGATCATGATTACTAAAAGCAACATCTGATTTGTGATAACCAATGATTACGGTTGTAAAAGGGTGTAATTTCACTTGAAGACTATCCAAATTCACATCTGAAATCACAGTTACTTCAGTGTATTTTTTTAAAGTTGAAACAAAAACATCATTGTTGTCATCTCCCATTTTTACATAAGCGATTTTTTGTTTGTCCAAATTTTTAATCGGCAAAACAGCAGCCGTGTTTTTTAGAACGGTAATTGCATTTTCATACAACTCATAGTGTAAAGCTTCATTTTCAACTGAATTCAAATCGGTGTATAAATTTTCAGTGGCAATTGGTTTAAAATTATTCAAATTCGCTTTGTACTTGAATTTCAGAATTTTTTTTACGGAAAAAGCCAATCGTTCCTCCGTAAATAAATTTAGAGAATACGCAAATTTAAATTTCTCAATAGCAGCAGGAACATTTTCAGGAAACAGCAGCACGTCATTACCGGCTATAAAAGCTTCAAAATTAATTTCACTGGGTAATTTAAATTCGCTTACACTTTTCATATTCAAAGCATCTGTAAAAATAAGTCCTTTGAAACCCAATTCTTTCTGAAGAATATCAGTAACCACATTATAGGAAATTGAGGAAGGAAAATTAGGTCTTGGTTCTATGCTGGGAACGTTTAAATGGGCTACCATAACGGACGAAAGTCCTTCATGAAACATTTTTTTGTAAGGATAAAACGCTAGGTTTTGTAATTGTTCTTTTGAGGAATTTATGGTCGGTAATTTTTTATGAGAATCCGTATCCGTATCGCCATGTCCCGGAAAATGCTTTCCTGTTGAAAATATGCCTTGACTTTGCACCCCTTTCATCAAAGCAATAGCATGTGCTGTAACCTTGAATTTATCTTCACCAAAAGAACGAAAACCTATGATAGGATTTTTAGGATTGGAGTTGATGTCAAGAATTGGAGCAAAGTTAAATTGCAATCCCAATCGCTTGCTTTGTTGTCCTATTTGAACACCTACTTTCTCCAATAATTTCATGTCTTGGATGGCTCCAAGAGTCATATTCCAGGGATAACTGTAGGTAGAGTCCAATCGCATGCCCAAACCCCATTCCGCATCACTACCAATAAACAATGGAGTTTTTGACTTGGATTGAAAACGGTTGGTTAATTTTGCCTGACGAACAGGTCCACCTTGAAAGAAAATTAATCCTCCAATTTTATGATCTGTTATGAGTGTATCAATAGCTTTAATATGCGTCGAATCTTTATTGGAATAAGCGGCAACCATAAACAATTGTCCAAATTTTTCCTCTAAAGTCATTGCACTGTAAACACTATCAACCCATTTGTTGCCTTGAGGAGACAACTCAAAAAGTGTGGGCATATTACTTAAAGCAATACTGTCTAAATTTTCAATTTTGGACGGAATGTTGGTTACAATTACTTTATTCTTATTTGTTTTTGTACCAACACAACCAACAGCAATAAAAAGAAATAAGACATAAAAAAAACTATTTCTGATGCTTATCTTTTTCATCTGACTATTTTGTTTAAAAAAAACGACTGTGCCAGCTATCAATGGCAGGAACTTCCCAGGATTCATTGTATTCTTCTATATTATTAACTAAATTATTGAAAACGATGGTATTTTCAGTAACCGCTTTATCTTTTACCATTTTCTTGAAATCAATCAACGGCTTGTGTGCTATATGTTCTCCAAGTTTGAAGGTAACGTTCATTTTATCCAATAAATCTACGGTATATTTTTGTTCTAAATTTTGAATAAATTCTACAGAGGAATCTATAGAGCATCCTGTTGCAGCTTGTACATCCTGATTTACGGCAATAATGATAAACCGGTTGTATTTTAATTGGTACGAGGATTCTAGACTAGTACCATGCGCAGCCCAACCTTCCAGAAAAGATTGCAAGGCGCTTTCTATTTCAGAAAATTCGGCATCCGAAAATTTTCTGTTTGATTGATAAATCCAGATTTTAGATTCTTCGGGTAAATTTTCAAATGGAACGTACATACGATTTTAGATTTGTGATTTTAGATTGTAGATTTATGAAGTTAGGTGTAATAAATTATAGAGCATTGCTGATTACTTAGACACTGTACACTAAAGATCCTGCGCATTAGCAATTAGTTCCGCAATATCCATCACTTTTACTTCGCCTTCTTTTTCTTTATTTTTAATACCGTCCGTCATCATGGTATTACAAAAAGGACAGCCTGCGGCAATAATTTCTGGTTTTGTTTCTAATGCCTCCTCGGTTCTTTCTATATTGACTTCCTTATTTCCAGGTTCAGCATCTTTAAACATTTGGGCTCCACCTGCACCGCAACATAAACCGTTAGCTTTAGAACGCTTCATTTCAACTAATTCAGCATCCAATTTAAGAATCAATTCTCTTGGTGCTTCATACACATTATTAGCTCTGCCTAAATAACAAGGATCGTGAAAAGTAATTCGTTTACCCTTGAATTGTCCACCTTCAATAGTCAGCCTTCCGTCATCTAACAAGGATTTCAAAAACTCCGTGTGGTGAACCACTTCGTATTTTCCGCCTAATTCCGGATATTCATTTTTTAGTGTATTGAAACAATGTGGACAAGCGGTAACAATTTTTTTTGCTTCGTATGCATTCAAAACCTCAATATTCATCATGGCCTGCATTTGAAACAAAAACTCATTACCAGCTCTTTTGGCAGGATCACCTGTACAGCTTTCTTCAGTACCTAAAACGGCAAAAGAAACATTAGCCCGATTTAAAATCCGAACAAAAGCCTTCGTTATTTTCTTCGCTCTATCGTCAAAACTTCCTGCACAACCCACCCAAAATAAAACTTCTGGTTGTTTCCCTTGAGCTAACATTTCGGCCATGGTAGGCACTATTAAATTCTCTGACATACTATCTTGTTGATTCGGTTATTTGCTTATTTGGTTAATGACAAAATCTTCATTTGTAAATCGGTTATTCGTTAAACAAATAGCCTATTAAACAGTGACGCGATTTAACGCCTATTCGTTTTTCCAATTCAATCGGTCTTGCTGATTGTATTGCCATGGCGCACCGTTATTCTCTATATTAGTCATCATGGCGTTTATTGGCAGTGGGGCCGCACTTTGTTCCATTACTAAATAGCGACGCATATCCATAATAATTGAAAGCGGGCTAATGTTTACAGGACATTCTTCCACGCACGCATTACAAGAAGTGCATGCCCAAAGCTCTTCTGGTGTGATGTAATCGTTTAATAATGTTTTGTTGTCCGGAATAAAAACACCTTTATTGGCATCAATATTTCTTCCTACTTCTTCCATTCGATCTCTGGTATCCATCATAATTTTACGTGGAGACAATTTTTTTCCTGTAATATTGGCTGGACAAGCTGACGTACAACGACCACATTCTGTACAGGTATACGCATTCAATAATTGAACCCAGTTTAAGTCCTGAATATCACTGGCACCAAATTTACTTGGAACCGCATTCTCATCCACTGGTGCTGCCGCAAAAGGATCAGCATTAGGATCCATCATTAACTTCACTTCTTTAGTAACGGATTCTAAATTATCAAATTGTCCTTGCGGATTTAGATTTGCAAAATACGTATTTGGGAATGCTAACAGAATATGTAAATGTTTTGAAAAATACAAGTAATTCATAAAAATTAAAATACCCACAATATGCAACCACCAGAATATCTCTGAAAGCAACATTACCAATTCATTTGACATTCCGTTAAAGATAGGTTCAATAAATTGACTGATCGGAAACCAACCGGCTTTTATAAAATGAGAAAAACCTCCGGAGACATTTTGTAAATGCAAATCAGAAGCGTTCATCAATAAAAATAATGTCATAAGAACCACCTCAAAATACAAGATATAGTTTGCATCATTTTTTGGCCAGCCTTTTAAATCAGAGCTCACAAATCTTTTCAATTTGATGGCATTTCTTCTGCTCCAAAAAGCAAAAACTGCTACTAAAACTAAAAAAGCTAAAATTTCGAAAGAAGCAATCAGCACATCATACGTAGTTCCTAAAAAAGCAAAAACACGATGTGTCCCAAAAAGTCCGTCGATAATAATTTCTAACAATTCAATATTTATAATTATAAAACCCACATAGACAATAATATGCAATGCTCCAGCGATAGGTTTTTTGACCATTTTTGATTGACCAAGAGCTATCATGGCCATATTAATCCAGCGCGCTTTAGGATTATCAAAGCGATTTACATCCGTTCCAAGATTGATATTTCGTCTGATTTTTTTAACACTGTTGAAAAAATAACCAAAACCAATTACCAATATAACGGCAAATAAAATGTTGTCTAAGTAGCTCATAATTGCTATTTTATTTCATTAGATATAGAATCATTTACAGGACCTACATACGGTTTATTTTTCTTTCCAAATAAAGAAATATTGACATATCGAGTGGGATAAAGTCTAATATCTTGTAATAATAATTCTAATTCTTTTGTGGCGTTTTTTATGTTTTGGTAGAAAGCCTCGTCGTTTAGCAATTTACCCATAGAACCTTTCCCAGATTCTAAACCACTCATAATACCATCAACTCTTCCTAGAGTTGCATTGAGATTTTTTACCGTTTTTCCAAGATCGGCTTTATTCAAGGAATCTGATATTTTAGAAAAATTACCCGATATTTTAGAAAAATTGCTAACGACTCCGTTGATTTGTGCTTTATTCGTTTCTAATAAAGTATTGACATTTAAGGACACTTTATGAAATTGTTCAATGGTTTTGCTCAATTCAGCTAGAGTGAGTTTTAAATCCCGCTGCCCTTTTTGATCCAGAACGTTATTAAAACCGGAAATTAATTTATCCGTGCTTAACAATAGTTTTTCTAGTTTTTCCTGAAGAGGTGCTAATTGATCCCCTACTTTATCAGTAAGTCCTAATTTCACTCCGCCTTGCAATTTCTGACCATCAAGTGCCAAGCTTTTATCTTTAAAATTAGGGATAATTGCAATTTGTTTTCCTCCAATAAATCCTGGCTCATAAATAGAAGCCCTACTGGATTTAGAAATAGGAAAATCAGTTTTCAATTGCAATTCGACTAATAATAGTCCTGTGTTTTCATTTATGGTAATACTATTTACTTTACCAACCACCAAACCGTTCAAGGTAACAGGTGAGGATGTGGCTAGGCCTTCAACACTTTTATATTCTACATAAAATGTTTTATAATTTGTGAAAAGATCTCTTCCTTTCAAAAAACTATAGCCCCAAATAAATAATAAAATAGAAGCAATTACTAAGATAGCAGTTTTAATTTCTCGTGTTATTTTCAAAATTCAAGTATTTTTTACAAATTTAATGTAAAATATTTTAAGTTGTTGTTATTATTTAAGAGCTTAATTCTACACTTATTTTTTCTCCAACATTAAATGCAATTAAGTGTCCGGACGTATCTTTTTAGGTTTAACCATATCGATTTTTTTTTGCTAAATAATAATCTGATATTTAGATTTATAACTAATACTAATGATCCTGTCATCCGCTATCAGTAGAAGCTCTTCAGACACTTTGAAATTAGATACATTTAACTTTTTATTTAATAAAACCAGTTATAGTTTAACAAATATGTTGTTTTGGGATAGACTACTTGAACATCGTACGCATCTTTAGATCTGTTTTTTTAACTTTAATATTGTCGTAAGCGCATTTGCTTTTCAACAAAACTATTGTGCAAATTTACTGGGTTTTTACCGCCGTGACCACATTAAAATAAAATAAATCGGTCTGAGAAAAAAAGTTCAACAAGACCAATAAAAATACTTTTAGAATTGCGAATTCGCTCGTATTATTTTCGAAATAAAACTTATTTTTTTAATCAATACTACTGTAGCACTTGTTATTTAATCGCTTCTTGAATGCTTATTTTTTCTCCATTTTTAAAAGCGATCAAAAAAGCAGTATCATATCCTTTCTCTTTTGCCTCTGTTAATTGCTTTCTTGCTTCATCGTAATCCGTTGTTTCTCCATACATATATTTGTAGACTCTATTTTCATAGGCAACAGAGATATTTTTTAATCCTTTAAAATTTCTAGGCAGGAGCGCTACTTTTTTGATACTAGCCAAAAGTTGCACTTTGAATGAGATTTTAGTATTATCGATTGCTTTTTTAGTTTCAATAACTTGAAGGTTTGTTTTTGATTTTAAAGGCGTTGCAGTATCCTTAACTTGTTTTTCAATAATTTTTTGCGAAGGCTTTACTTCAAATGCTTCCGATTCTCCACTTCCAAAATATTCTTTTTTATAATCGATTATAGCTCCTGCAATGGCTTTGGCAATTTCGTTCTGGCCTTCTTCTGAATTTAATCTATTTCCTTCAGTCGGATTAGAAATAAACCCCATTTCTATCAATACTCGTGGCATGTAGGCTTTATGAAGCACCATAAATGGCGCTTGTTTAACTCCTCCTCCACGTATTTTTTTTCCTAAATCTGCAAAAGCATCTTCTACCTTACTGGCCAGTGAAATACTGTTGTCTAAATATTCTTCCTGCATCAAGGTCATCCCAATCATAGTTTCCGGAGAGTTTGGATCAAATCCTTCATATTTTTGTTTGTAATCTTTTTCAAGAGTGATTACAGAATTCTCTTTTTTAGCCGCTTCTAGGTTAGAGGCTATCTTACTTAAACCCATCACGTAGGTTTCTGTGCCATCGGCAGCGGTATTTCTGTTGGCATTACAATGAATTGACACAAAAATATTAGCATTAAATCTGTTAGCAATATTGGCTCTTTCAATTAAGTCAATAAAAACATCTGTTTTTCGTGTAAAATTCACATCAATTTGTGGAGTAGCTTCTAATAACTTACCAACTTTTAGAACGACAGCCAAAGCTATGTTTTTTTCTATTCGTCCTTCATATACAGCACCAAAATCATGATCGCCATGCCCCGCATCAAGTGTTACTTTAAAAACATTAGATTGACAAAAGGCTGATAGCGATATTATCGTCATCAAAAAAGTTATTGTAATTTTAATTTTATAGGTGTTGTGCATAAAGCTATAAGTTAATTTAATTAGAAGACTAAGGGTATAAATTTATTTATTTGACTATTTTTGACAAAAATTTATATGTAAGTTTGACATCTCAAAAAACAGGCCATAATTTTACAAAAATAGCATTTAAACCTTTGCATACAAACTTATTTAATATCGTTTTATTATCAATCTTCCTATCCTTAGGGTCTGGAAAATTATATTCTCAAGATATATCAAAAAAAAAGACGGCGATTTCCGTTAGTAAACAAATAGATAGTACTACTTTAGGAACTATCAAAAAGGTTCCTACTGTTGCAACTACTACAAAAGAGAAGGATTCAATACAAAAAGACAGTATAAAGCCTACCAAAGCATTCCTTGACGGAAAGGTAAAATACAAAGCCGATCAATATGCTAAAATTGATCAAAAGAAAAAGCTCATTACTTTGTATAATAACGCAGAATTGTATTATCAAGACATTGAATTGAAGTCTGGTATAATTGTAATGAATTATGAAAAAAATGAAGTTTATGCCGGTCGCATCAAAGATTCTACAGGAGCATATACACAGTTTCCAAATTTCAAACAGGGCACTAATGTTATTGAACCTGATTCTATCCGATTTAATTTTAAAACAAAAAAAGCTTTAATTTGGAACTCACGATCAGATCAAGGCGAATTTAAAATAAAAGCAACGCAGACCAAAAAAGAAAATGATTCTGTTTATTTTCTAAAAGGAGCCCGTTTTACTACTTCAAAAGATGTAGACAATCCAGAATATTATTTTCAAACCAGCAAAGTAAAATTCATCCCAGGCAAAAAAGTAGTTACGGGATTGACTAATATGGTTATTGCAAATGTTCCTACTCCAATTGCATTGCCTTTTGCTTTTTTTCCAATGAGCCAAGAAACCAGCATTTCAGGATTAATTTTACCAAGCTATAACGACTCCAACAACCGAGGGTTTTCGTTGCAAAATTTAGGGTATTATTTTGCCATGAGTGATAATTATGATTTAACCGTATTAGGCGATTATTATACTAATGGCAGTTACGGGTTGCGTTTTGAATCCAGTTATGCCAAAAGATACAATTATAGAGGAAACTTAAACATTCGATTTGAAAACTTAATTACCAGCGAAAGAGGCTACCCTGATTACTTAAAACAAAATATTTATAACATACAATGGTCCCATTCCAAAGACTCTAAATCGAATCCTAATTCTAGTTTTTCGGCCTCTGTGAATCTTGGAAGTAGTAAATATTTTCGACAATCTATCAATCAGATAAATATTGGTTCAAATCTAAATAATACCTTAAGTTCTTCTGTGTCGTATTCAAAAACATTCACTTCAATTCCACAAGTTAGAATGTCATTGACTGCAACTCACTCGCAAAACACACAAACCGCAGAAATCAATATGACACTACCTACACTACAACTGAGTGTGGATCGGATTTATCCTTTTGTGGGGAAAGACGGCGTAAAAAAAGGGTTTTTCAAGAACATCAATTTACAATATAATCTGAATGGCCGAAACAGCATTGTTACTACCGATTCTTTATTCTTCAAGCCACAAATGTTCCGGGATGCAAAAATTGGTTTCCAACACAGTATTCCGTTAAGCACCAATTTTAAATTATTTAAATATTTCAGTGCGTCTACATCCGTAAATTATGAAGAAATTTGGTATACCAAAACAATTGAAAGAAGTTTTGACCAAAACCAAAGCACCGTAGTCGATAAAACGGTTAATGGCTTTGATGCCTTTAGAACCTATTCCTTCTCTTCAAGTCTGGGAACCACTATTTATGGAACTTTTAACTTTGGTGAAAACAAAAAGATAAAATCAATTCGGCACGTCATGAGACCATCTGTTTCGTATGGGTATACCCCAAGTTTCGAAAAATATTATGACACCTACGCATCCGATGCAACCGGGACAATGACAAAACAATATTCCAGATTTGAAAGCGGGATTTTTGGAGCCCCAGGATTGAATAATTCGAATTCGTTAGGATTTGATTTGAGCAACACTATTGAAGCAAAAGTTACTGATAGCGATAGCACCAAGGTTGAACCTAAAAAAATAATGCTGCTGAATAACTTAAACCTATCTACCAGCTATAATTTAGATGCAGATGGTGTCAATTCATTAGCTTTTGCGCCGATACGAGTTAGTGGTGGTACCCAACTTTTTCAAAATAAAATGAATGTCAATTTTGGCGCAACGTTAGATCCCTATGCGATTGATAACTCCGGAAACCGAATTAATGTCTTTAATATTAACAACGGCGGCAGCCTTTTTAGAATGACAAGTTCTAATATGACTTTAAATTACTCTATTTCCAGTAAAGGAAATGATAAAAAAGAAAAAGACACAAATGAACAAAGTCGAAGAAATGGGGGCCGTGGAGATGATCTGTTCGGTACCAATACGGACTTAGGAGACAACAGGAAAAGTCAGTTTGACGAAGAAGAGGAAGATGATGGAGAAGATAAAATTTCTGAGTTTTTTAATTCAAAATTACCATGGGATATGACCTTTGCCTATTCTTTGACCTATGGAAACAATAATAGAGAGAATCAAATAATTGGTAACTCGATAATGATTTCAGCTAATGCTGATATCACTCCAAAATGGAAAGCAGGAATATCAACCGGGTACGATTTTGTTCAAAAAGGAGTTACCTTTACTCAGCTTCGTTTTGAAAGGGATTTATTAAGTTGGAGAATGGATTTTAACTGGTCTCCATTTGGTGATAATGCAAACTGGGGATTCTTCATTGGAATAAAATCAGGCGTGCTCAGCGATATCAAATGGGACAAACGAAGTACTATAAATCGGTAATTAGGCCAGGAGACTTTTAAACTAAATTGAATTACATAAAATAGAACGTATGAAAAAGATAATTTTTACAGAAAATGCTCCTGCACCAATTGGCCCGTACAACCAAGCAGTCCTAAAAGGAAACACATTGTATGCATCAGGTCAAATTGCAATAAATCCGGCAACTGGAACGTTAGTTCTTGATTCAATCGAAGCCGAAACAGAACAAGTCATGCAAAATATGAAAGCAGTTCTGGAAGCCGCCGGAATGACATTTGAAAACATAGTAAAAACCACAATATTTATTATGGATATGACCGATTTCGGGAAAATAAATACGGTTTATGGTTCCTATTTTAACGAGAAAACTGCTCCGGCACGGGAAACAGTTCAAGTGGCCTGTTTGCCAAAAAATGTGAATATTGAAATCTCAATGATCGCTATTCTTTAGTGCTTTTTTTCCGCTTTCATTATTAAAACAAGAAAAACGGTTGAAACGATTTCAGAATGTCCGTTATCAATTAGTTATAAATTAAAAACCACTGTTGATTTACTTGCTCTAAAGTAAATTAACAGTGGTTTTTGATAAAAATAAACTCTGAAAAACTATTTATTTGCAATATGATATGCAATTAAACCATCAATAGGTCGTCGCAATACATTGCCTAATTGCAACTCATATTTATCAAATATTTCTTGCAGCTCTTCTTTGAGATAAAAGGCTATGGACCCCACAAAATGAACTGGAATTTCTTTGCAGTTATCGTATTGTTTTATGTAATTTTTTACAAAAGATTTCATTCCTTTGAAAATAATTTTTCTGCAGAACTCCGTTTCTTTGTGCTGAATCAGGAACTTCGCAAAAGTCGCTAAATACGCATTTGGATTGGGTTCTTTGTACAATTTGCTTTTTATAGCATCTGGATCAAGGTTGTATTCTTTCTCGAATTCAACGGCCAGTTCTTTTGGCATTTTATTAAAATAGTACTTTCTGATTAATTCTTTTCCAAAAACATTTCCGCTGCAATCATCCATGGCGATATATCCCAATGACTGTACTTTTTGATGGAGTTCTTTGCCATCAAAATAACTGCAGTTTGATCCGGTCCCCAGTATAGAAACAATTGCTTTTTCTCCCTTTGGAGTCGTTGCATAAACGGCGGCATAGGTATCTTCTTTGACATCTATAATAGCATTAGGAAAATACTTTTGAAAAACCTGAGACAGTGCAATTTTCATTCTTTCAGTACCACAACCTGCTCCATAAAAAAACAAATGGGTTGCATTTTTCTTGTTTTGCAAAATATCAAAACGATCATTTAAGCGTTCAATAATTTCATCTTCTTCAAGTACTTCAGGATTCAATCCTAAGGTTTGAGTTGTAAACAATATTTTACCATTTGTATCTATTGCAATCCAATCGGCTTTGGTAGAACCACTATCAACTATTAATCTCATTTTTTTCTGGTTTTTGGTTTTGTTGTTATATTTCCTAATACTTTCATAAAGGAAGGTATTAACAAAATATAAATGAAAAAGGGAATAAAAAATAAAGTCCCGTTACTATAAAGATAACGGGACTTTGTAAATATAATTAATTATTTTAAACCTGCAATATGTACTGATAAATCGATCAATTTGCTTGAATAACCATATTCATTATCATACCAAGATACAATTTTGAAAAAAGTAGAATTCAAACCAATTCCTGCATTAGCATCCACAATTGAAGTACGGGGATCCGAAACGAAATCTTGTGATACTACAGCATCTTCGGTATATCCTAAAACACCTTTCATAGTGGTTTCAGAAGCTGTTTTTAGAACAGCCATGATTTCTTCATAGGTTGTTTCTTTTGCTAATTTAACGGTCAAATCTACTACTGAAACATCTACAGTAGGAACACGCATAGACATCCCTGTTAGTTTTCCGTTCAATTCCGGAATTACTTTTCCTACTGCTTTTGCAGCACCTGTACTAGATGGAATCATGTTGACTAATGCTGATCTACCGCCACGGAAATCTTTTCTTGATGGTCCGTCATTTGTCATTTGAGTTGAAGTTGTTGCATGAATAGTAGTCATCAAACCTTCAACAATTCCAAAATTATCATTGATTACTTTGGCCAAAGGAGCCAAACAATTTGTAGTACAAGAAGCATTAGAAACCACTGTATCTGAAGCTAACGCTTTGTCATGATTTACACCCATTACAAACATTGGCGCATCAGCAGAAGGTGCAGAAATAATTACTTTTTTAGCACCACCGGTGATGTGTGCTTTTGCCGTTTCAATAGTAGTGAAAAAACCAGTACATTCCGCTACAACATCTACATCTACTTCATTCCATTTTAGATTTGCAGGATCTCTTTCTGCAGTAATTCTGATGTGTTTATCGTTTACAAAAAGTTTTCCGTCTTTCACTTCTACTTTTCCGGCGAAACGTCCGTGAACTGAATCGTATTTTAATAAGTAAGCTAAATGATCTACATCTAATAAATCGTTAATTGCAACTACTTCTACATTATCTCTGTTGTACGATTCTCTAAAAACTATTCTCCCTATTCTTCCAAAACCGTTTATTCCTAATTTAACTTTTGACATTTTACTTTAATTTTTGTTTATTTAAATATTAACTTGCTCTAAAGTCTAATTTCCTCACTATAAACTTTAATCCCTTTATGTAGACATTATGTCTGAAACTCTTAATAATTCTCTATCAATTTCTGTTTTGCCTTTAATGGCTTGTTCCAAAGGTGTCAATGAAACTGTATCGTTCTTTAACCCTACCATGAACTTTGACTTGCCTTCCAGCAAAGATTCAACTGCTTTTACGCCCAATCTACTGGCAAGAACCCGATCAAAACAAGAAGGGGAACCGCCACGTTGCATGTGGCCCAGAACAGAAACTCTAACATCATATTCCGGCAAATTAGCTTCTACGTAATCTTTTAATTCAAATACGTTTTTCCCTATTTTATCTCCTTCTGCTATTACAACAATGCTGGATGATTTACCAGAAGCCTTGCTTTTTTGCAGGGATTCTAATAATCGCTCTAATCCTAAATCTTCTTCTGGAATCAGAATTTCTTCGGCACCGGCACCAATACCGGCATTCAAAGCGATGTGACCGGCATCTCTACCCATCACTTCTACAAAGAATAAACGATTGTGTGAACTTGCGGTATCTCTAATTTTATCAATGACATCCACAACGGTATTCAAAGCGGTATCATATCCTAACGTATGGGTGGTCCCAAAAATATCGTTATCAATAGTTCCCGGAATTCCCATTACTGGAAAATCAAATTCATTATTGAACAACAAACCACCGGTAAAAGTACCGTCGCCCCCTATTACTACTAGAGCATCTATTCCTGCTTTAATCAAATTATCGTGTGCTTTTTTTCTTCCTTCTGGAGTTTTAAATTCTAAAGAACGTGCTGACTTCAAAATTGTCCCTCCTTTATTAACAATGTTGTTTACGCTACGAGGTCCCATTTCTTTGAAGTCGCCTTCAATCATTCCCTGATATCCTCTGTATATTCCTATACATTCAATAGCATGATACGCACATGTCCGAACAACGGATCGAATTGCTGCATTCATACCTGGTGAGTCTCCTCCCGAAGTAAGAACACCAACTTTTTTTATTGTTTTTGGCATTATTTAAGTATTAAAGTGTAAAACTAGCAAACATTCAGCACTTACAGAGCCGTGTTTTTTATAAATTAGTTAAGCAACCAAAATTCAAACGTTTTCGTTAATAAGTTTTCGAAAAATCAAAATAAAACGAATTTTATTTAACAAAATAAAAAAATAATGAATTTTTATTTGATAATTAACAATTTAAGCGTTTTTATGATTGTTTTATGACAATGATCCATTACGTATTTACAAATGAGGAATTAAAAAAAACGTCCTTGTGGTAAGTCTGAAATTCTTTTAATTGGTACTGAAGCAGATATCGTTAATCTCCTATCCTGATTCTCATTCTCATTTGTATGAATTCTTGGTTCTGATTCCTCCTGTTTACAAAAAAATTAGTTTTCCTCCGGGACTAAACCTTCTTGATTTTTTTTGGTTTTTTCTGTTTTGGGTTTTTTAGATTTCATAAAATTAATATAATCCGGAGATAAGTCAGAATCTTGATCTTCAGCGGCGGGCACTGTCACTCTGTCTATTTTTAGATTTGTAAAAATTTTATTGACTAACTCCTTGAACGTATCAAAATCTACTTCGTAAGAAACTCCTAAACCTTGGGTATAACCAATCCCTTGCCCAATATAATTGATATCATTTTCTTTATTAAACAATCGTAAATTAAGTGTTCCATCTTCATTAACCCTATATAACACTTCAACATCTCCTACGATAGCGGATTCATTAATCCCACCAAAAGGAACTCCTAGCTTTCCATTGATCGTTATTCTTTCGTTTATTTTGGATGAAATTGTTGCAACAAACCGTCCATCTGTTTCTCTTCCTATTCTTCTGTCGGCTCCAATGAAATTCAGACCCACTTTAAATTTTTCATCGTCAGATTGTATTATTCCTCCTAAAAGACTAGAGGCGGTCTCAAACAAACTTCCTGAAAAATCAGATTGACTTACTCCTTCCGGACTTAAAAATCCACCGGAAGATAATAAGTACAATGCTTGAGTTTGTCTCACGTCCTTATCATTTAACTTATATTGGATTTCCGATTTTAACACCGTGCTGACTGTTGGAAATTCAATATTAAAATCGGGTTCCGGACTAGTCAAATCGCCTCTAATTCCTATAACTACTTCCACGGGGACTTTCGTATTAAAAGAAGCATTTTCTAACAAAATTGCAGGATTTGCAGTAGTTTTGTATACTGCTTCAAGATTTAACTGTGCGCGCATCGGATTCCCTTCCCAGGAAATTGACCCTCCTTTTTTGACCTCAAACTTCTTGTCTATCAGTCCTCCATATTTAAAATTATAAGTCCCTTCATACGCTTGAAAATCACCCCACATATTGAATTTCCCCGTCGTGTTTATTTTAAACAACAAAGAGCCAAAACCTTTTCCCTTCATTCCGTGACCTGTGTTTCGGTCTAGAATTACCTCTACTTCGGCATCCGGTGTAATATCAAAATCAAACTCCAATTCAAGGCCATTATAATTCCGGGTATTTTCTACAATGCCGTTCCTTACATTGTATTTTTCTTTAGCAGTCAGGAAATGAAGAAAAATATTATCACTTACACTTTCGGCATTATTAATAGGAATTTTTATGGCTGTTCCTTTCTCTGATTTTGCAGCTACTTTTATAAACAATGAATTAGTTGGTCCTTTTATAGTGGCAACTCCATCTATAAATGCAGTACCATAATAAGCTGAATCTTCAATATCCTTAGTATCTAATGCTAAAAGCCTTTTTGAATTAACGGTTAAATCTAATTTCCAATCCGAAAAATTAGTATGCCCAATACTTCCGTTTAACTTCCCTACACTGCCAAATTTTGTGTCTGTCAAGGTATTGTTTCTAAACAAGAATCGGTCATCGGTCAGGTCTATAATTGTGTTATCACTTAAACCGTAATCCACATTCAGGTAGGGTATGGTTATTCCTGCTTGGTCAAGGTACAGCCTGCCATTTATACTAGGTTTCTTAAGATTTCCTTCTATGGTAGCATTCCCGGCTATTGAACCTCGTATATTAGACAATACTTCACCACCCAAAGAGTTCAAGGTTGCGATATTAAATTTATCAAATTTTAGCCTCAAATCTAGAATGGTTTCTTTATTGACAATTTCAAAACTACCATCCGCATTAAATGATTCAAAATTTTTGTTCTCTAAATTAGAATTTATGGTAAACTTGCTAAGATTTTCATCACCTTCAATTTCAAAATTTAAAGTTCCTAAATCTATTTTATTTAAATTCAAATTATCAATAACTATAGAAGATGTAGGCTGAAAAACATCTTTATTTTGCTTGAAATTTACTTCTCCATTGATATTTCCATGTGCAATAAATTTATCATTAGCAGGCGTGATTTTGTTTAGATCCACATCTTTAAAACTCAGTTGTAAATCCTTAATTGTAGTATCTTTAAAAAGTCCCACTAAAGAAATTTCCTGTTCTTCATGTGACAACACAATGTTATCAATGTTGAAATTTTGAAATGATTTATCAAAAACAACGTTGTTATCAGTTGCTCCTTTTTCGTTCAAAAACCACAAATAGTCTTTAAATTTCACCTCTGATTTACTAATTCCAACTACATTATTGTTATCCTCATTAATAGTATGGTATAAATTCAGATTAAAATAATCCTCTGCTTTTGGTCCCCCTTTAAACTCCGAACGAAAATAAAGCGTGTCTTTCATTGTGACATTTATCAGACTAAAATCACGTACTTTATAGTATTTTGTTTTTATGCTGTCCAGTTCTATGTAGGCATTATAAAGCGGATTTTTATTGTCTACCGAAACTCTTATATTATCAAGTGTATTGTTTGAAGCTATAATTTGAGGCGAATTAAAATTGAGTTTAAATTCCTGATTATCGGAGTTTATATTTCCTTTTATAATAGTGTTGGGTGCAATAGAAATATCAGGGTAAAATATTTCAATTATTTTATTATATATAGAGAAATTAAACTTAAGAAACTGTCCTTTTTTTACCTTGTTAGGTTTGAAATTCGTATACAGACTTCCCAAAGAATTCTTTGCCAGGTTTTCCAATTGGTTGAATTCATATTTACCTACAATTTCACCCTGAACAATATCTGGTGAATTTACAGTTATGGTTCTCACTCTATTTTCATCAAAAGTTGAATTTATGGTAAAATCATCAAAATTATACGTGTCTTTTGCATTTTGATAGGAGGTTTCGTTGATATACACATTTCCTTGAAAATTTTCTACAGTATTTCCTGATGCCTGAACTACCACATCGCCTCTAAATACAGCAATAGAATCCTTAATTAACTTTAATTTATTCAAATCTGCGTTTTCAACATTAATGTGAAAATCGTATCTATTGTCTTTTTTGCTTAAATCCAATAAACCTTCAAAATTCATACTTAAATTAGGATCTTTTATGGCAATTTGTCCTTTGTAATTGGGATTTTTAAGGGCTCCATTGACATCAATATTCGTGTAATTGTATTTTTTATACTCTATTTGGCTAATGCTCCCTTTGATAGCTGTGTCCAGGTATTTTTCTTTGAATCCTTTACCATCGATATCCATATTCAAACTTACCTTTCCTAGTTCTTTTTGATCCAATAAAGTTCCAATATCAAAATTTTCTAAAATAACGTTCCCAATATAAGAAGCCTTATCAATAACATTTATATTTTTTATTTCTAAATTAGAGATTACTTTACCTAACGCCGTTATCATAGAAAAATCAGCTTTGACAACAGTTGTAGAAACATTTGAAACTCCAGAAGCTGAAAATCGTCCTAACTTTTTTAGAGAACTGGGTAATTTATTTCCAAGAATATTAGGTAATATAACTATCAAATTATCATAGCTAGAGGTTAATTTGTCAAATCTGGCATACATCGAAAATTTCTGCCCTTTTTTGGCAAACAAGTTTTTAAAATTAATAGCACCGTTGATCTGTGTTTTCCGATCATCAACTAATTTTAAATTTTTGAATTTCAAATCATTAAGCGTTCCTTTAATAGATGCTTTGATATAAAAATGTTGATTTTTCCCTATTTCTTTATAAAAGCAACGAATATCATTTGAAGCAATTGAGGCAGCATCCAGTTTAATATCAAAGAGTACTTTATCGGTAAAATTAGAAAAATATTCAATTTTATAATTTAACAATACAGTCCCTTTTAAGGTGGATTCTTTGGTCAACAAATTCAGATTTTCTAGTTTTAAGTTTTTTCTGGAATAACTGAATTTTGAGTTTAAATTTTTAACATATAAACCCCGAAAATCTAAAAATGACATTTTATCAATCATAGTCGTTACATCCTGACCGTAAATTTTAAAATTCGTTACGGAAGCATTCAGTTTAGTAAAATCCAAGTCTTTTGGAATTTCACGATTTAGATCTGTCAAAATAAAATGACTATCGTAAATTTTTAATTCCTTTACGGTGAGCAGAAACTTTTTTGTTGATGGTCTTCCGGTTTCAAAAGCGGCTATAAATTTATCGAGATTAGACTCTTTTTCATTTTTGTACGTTTTTAAATTAAATACTAAACCACTCAACCGCAAATCACCAAAAATCAGATCACCGTCCAGCAATTTTTTACCTTCTAAAATAGTCGTTGCAATTCTATCCGAATAAATTAAAGTGTCTTTGTGGTGATCCAGAATCAATACTTTTTTGAATTTTACACCTCCAAAAACAGATATAACAACTCCGTCAATAGCAATATTAGTTCCAAAGTCTTTATTGAGACTTCGGGTGAAATACTGTGCTATTTTAGTTTGAACAAATGGTAGGGTAAGAGCAATACCAAGTACAAGTAAAAGTAGGATTAGTCCAAGTAGAGACCGAAATACTATTTTTTTTATTTTTTTGATACCTACTATATATTTAAATTTTCTAAAATTTCATTTTACCTCTGGAAACTCCTGTGCCTTAAATAAAAATTCTTTAATTTTGGCCTTTACAAAATTGTTGTTTTTTGTAAACTAATCATCAAATGTAACTCCAAATTTATGCCTTTTTATGCAAAATCCCGAGGTTTTTATTCTTGCCATTGAAAGTTCTTGTGATGATACTGCAGCGGCCATTTTACACAACGATAAAGTATTGTCAAATGTTGTTGCAAATCAGCTAATTCATAATCAATATGGTGGCGTAGTTCCTGAGCTCGCCTCACGTGCACACCAACAAAACATAGTTCCGGTAGTCGATGCGGCGCTTCGAAAGGCAAATATACAAAAAGAACAGTTATCTGCAATTGCATTTACACAAGGTCCGGGACTCATGGGTTCGCTACTGGTAGGGAGTTCGTTTGCAAAATCACTTGCCCTGGCCTTACAAATTCCTTTGATTGCTGTAAATCACATGCAAGCTCATGTCCTGGCACATTATATAGAGGAAGAGGGCTATGAAAAACCCACTTTCCCGTTCTTGGCCTTAACTATAAGCGGTGGACATACACAAATCATCAAAGTAGATCATTTTTTTGACATGACCGTAATTGGTCAAACCACTGATGACGCAGTTGGAGAAGCTTTTGACAAAAGCGCTAAAATTTTAGGACTTCCCTACCCTGGTGGCCCCTTAATTGATAAATATGCGCAATTAGGAAACCCAAAAGCATTTGTGTTTACAAAACCTAAAGTTCCAGGATTAAATTTTAGCTTCTCCGGTTTGAAAACTGCTATTTTATATTTTATTCAAAAGAAAAAATTAGAAAATCCAAACTTTGTTGCTGAGAATCTAAATGATATTTGCGCATCAATCCAACATACTATTATTGAAATTTTAATGGACAAATTAAAATTAGCCGTAAAAGAAACCGGGATCAAACAAATAGCCATCGGCGGAGGCGTTTCTGCTAATTCCGGAATCCGAAATACATTAAAGGAAACAGAAAACATATATGGTTGGAAAACCTTTATTCCTAAATTTGAATACACTACTGATAATGCTGCAATGATAGGAATTGTAGGATATCAAAAATTTTTAACCCAAACATTTGAAACTTCATCTGTTGTTTCTAAAGCAAGAATACAATTATAAATTATGCAATTATTCTTTAACCCTACTATTACAGAATCCACGACAATTTTTTCTTTTGATAAAGAAGAAAGCAAACACATTATCAAAGTATTACGCAAGAAAGATACCGATATATTATTTGTAACCAATGGCTCAGGCTACTTATTTAAAACAGAAATAACACTGGCATCCGACAGTAAATGCACCGTTAAAATCCTTTCGTTCGAAAAAGCCCCAGTTGCAAAATTTCACATACATCTGGCTGTAGCGCCAACTAAAATGAATGACCGTTACGAATGGTTTTTGGAAAAAGCAACCGAAATAGGCATTCACGAAATCACACCTATTATTTGTGATCACTCAGAGCGAAAAGTTATCAATAATGAACGATTTGATAAAATTTTATTAGCTGCCATGAAGCAATCTAACGAATTATACCTGCCGAAATTAAATCAGGCCATATTGATGAAAGATTTTTTAAAACACAACTATGAAGGCCTTAAATTAATTGCCCATTGTGAGGAAACGGATAAAAAATCATTGAAATCCGTTTTGAAACCAAATGAAAATGTGACCCTACTAATAGGCCCTGAAGGTGATTTTTCAGAAAAAGAAATTGCATTGGCAATTGACAACAAGTACATTCCGGTTTCATTAGGAAATACAAGGCTACGAACAGAAACGGCAGCAATAGTGGCTTGTCACAGCATACACTTTGTCAATGAATAATAATAAAACGTGTTTGGATTGCTGAACAATCAAAAAAAAACAATGCACAAAATGGGTGCAAATAATAGAAATTGGCTATGAAAAAAATATTTTATTTACTCTTATTATTTTCGGTCGTTTCATTTTCGCAGGAAATTGCATTGTTAAAATACAGTGGTGGTGGCGATTGGTATGCAAACCCAACATCATTACCCAATTTGATAAAATACTGCAATGCAACTATAAATACCCAAATAAAAACAAAGCCAGCCACGGTTGAGCCTGCTAGTCCTGATTTATTTTCATACCCTTATGTGCATATGACCGGCCATGGAAATGTAGTTTTTAGTGCTGCTGATAGCAACAACCTTAAAAATTATTTGCTGGCTGGAGGATTTCTTCATATTGATGATAATTATGGAATGGACCAATACATCCGAAAAGAAATCAAAAAAATATTTCCAAATAATAGTCTAGTGGAAATTCCAGCGAGTCATGCCATTTTTCAAAAACCATTCTCGTTCCCAAACGGATTACCCAAAATACACGAACATGACGGTAAACGACCCCAAGCTTTTGGACTTTTTATAAAAAATAAATTAATACTGCTTTATACCTATGAATGCGATTTAGGAGATGGATGGGAAGATCCAGAAGTCAATAATGATCCAGCAGCGATTCGAGAAAAAGCATTAAAAATGGGGGCAAATATTATCAATTATATTTTTAATAATTAACACTGCTTACCAATAATTTATTTTGAGTAACAATCATCGTATAATGTCGTGTTTTACAATTAGACAACAAGAAGTAACAAATTGATTTTAAGATACTATTTTTACATTTTTTTTGACTTTATGACTTTTGAACTTTCGAGTTCTGTAGCGCTATAATTCTTAATATCCTTCTTTGAAAGATGCCATCGCTAACAATCAAATAAAAAATACAGATTAGTATTAATTGTGAAAATAAATAGTTTGAAAAATCCACCATTACTTTCTTTTTTCAGAGGTAAAATTAGCATTAAAGAATCATTTAATAAGAATAATATTAATTACAATCTCCCTAAATATATTTTATTAAGACCAGAGGTAAATCAAGAACACGACAGCAGAAAGAGGCTACTAAAAAGTCATAATTGATATTTATTTCATGAAAAAATAGATATTTATTTTTTTTCATGAAATAATTGTTATAAAATTGTTAAATCATTAACCAAATCTATTAATTTATAACAAACTCGATTATGAAAAATTTTTTTTTACCCGTTGCTGCTCTTTTAATGCTTTTCTCTTGTCAAAATGATACAGCAGAAACAACTTCGGAAGCAAGCGCTGTATCTCAACGCGGTTGTGCCACTCAAGAAGTTCTTGCTGCACAAATGAAAGCTGATCCATCATTAGCCTTGAGAATGAATAAAATTGAAGCATTTACTGAAAAAGCAATGTTAGCCGGTCGATTAGTTAACGGTAAAGTAGAAATTCCTGTAGTTGTAAACGTTTTATACAGAACTGCGGCAGAAAACATAACTGATGCTCAAATTCAATCTCAAATAGATGTATTAAACGAAGATTTTAATGCTACTAATTCAGATTTCAGCAGTACTCCCGCTTTATTCTCTGGAGTTGCAGCAAATGTTGGTATTACTTTCGTTTTAGAAACAATAAATAGAAAATCTACTACTAAAACTTCATGGGGCACAAGAGATGCTATGAAAAAAACAAAACAAGGCGGTTTAGACCCTACTTCACCAACAACATCACTTAATATATGGGCTTGTACTATTGGTGGCGGTATCTTAGGTTATGCGCAATTTCCTGGCGGATCAACGGCTACTGATGGTGTTGTAGTTGATTCAAAATATTTTGGATTATCTGGATCAGGGGCTTATCCTTATAACTTAGGAAGAACAGCAACTCACGAAGTAGGACACTGGATGAATTTACGTCATATCTGGGGTGATGCAACTTGTGGAAGTGATTTAGTTTCTGACACACCTACACACAATACTGCTAATTATGGCGTTCCTGCTTATCCTCATTACAGCACATGCTCTGGAACTCCTGTAGAAATGACTATGAATTACATGGATTACACAGATGATAGGGGTATGTATATGTTCTCTAATGGCCAAAAATCAAGAATGGCTGCAATTTTTGTTGCAGGCGGAGCAAGAGCAGGTTTTGGAGTATAATTCCTAAATAAATTTATAAAATAAGCGACCTAAAAAGTCGCCTATTTTATTTATAAGCATTACGTGTTTATATTTCTTCATTACGATAAGTAACCTATTAACAGCATAAATTTTATTTAAATAGTCTTTACTGTTCTTATCCAAAAAGCAAGATTTAAATTATTTAATAAATAAGTAATCATAAAATTTTTTTTTAAATAAAAATTGTTATAAAATTGTGATATAATAAACCAAATCTATTAATTTATAACAAATTCATTATGAAAAAAATTCTTTTATCTGCTGTAGCATTATTAATGCTTTTTTCTTGTCAAAATGACACAACAGAAATTACTCCATCAGCTGATGCAGTTACAAAACGTGGTTGCGCATCTCAAGAGGTGTTAGCTGCCCAAATGAAAGCTGATCCGTCATTAGTTTTGCGAATGAATAAAATTGAAGCTTTTACCGACAAAGCAATGTTATCTGGTCGCTTAGTTAACGGTAAAGTAGAAATCCCAGTGGTCGTAAACGTTTTATACAGAACTACAGCTGAAAATATTTCGCTGGCACAAATCCAATCCCAAATTGACGTATTGAATAAAGATTTTAATGCTGCAAATTCTGATTATAATTCAGTTCCCGCAGCATTTTCAGGAGTAAAAGCAAATGTTGGAATTACATTCGTCTTACAAAGTGTAAAGAGAAGATCTACTACTATAACATCTTGGTCTACAGATGATTCTATGAAAAAATCAACAAATGGAATCGTTCCAACTACACCAACAACTGTATTAAACATGTGGTCTTGTAATCTTGGTGGCGGTATTCTAGGCTACGCACAATTTCCTGGAGGTGCATCGTCTACCGATGGAGTAGTAATGGATAACAATGCATTCGGTACTACCGGGACAGTAACAGCGCCATTTAATCTAGGAAGAACAGCAACTCACGAAGTAGGACACTGGATGAATTTACGTCACATTTGGGGTGATGCTACTTGTGGAAGCGATTTAGTTTCTGACACGCCTACGCACAATACTGCTAATTATGGTGTTCCTACCTACCCTCATTACAGTACATGCTCTGGTACTCCTGTAGAAATGACTATGAATTACATGGATTATACAGATGATAGAGGTATGTACATGTTCTCTAACGGCCAAAAATCAAGAATGGATGCAATTTTTGTTTCTGGTGGAGCAAGAGCGAGTTTCGGAATATAATTTTTAGTTTTTTAGAATTTAAAACTCGCTACTTGTTAGCGAGTTTTTTTTATCTTTAGCCCTTAATATAAAGATATGATTACGTCAAAAACCATTTCTAGCGGCATTATCCGTGCGCTACTTACCTTAGTGCTAGGTGCTTTAGTGCTGTTCTTTTTCTACCAAATTCAATCGGTGATAATTTATCTTGTAGTATCCTTTATATTCACAATGATTGGAAATCCTATTTTAGATTTTTTTAAACGGAGATTAAAATTTAATCATCTCTTTGCTACTATTACCACTTTGTTTATTTTTATACTGATTATATTTGGTTTCATAATGATGTTTATTCCTTTGATTTTATCCCAAGGACAAAATTTATCACTGCTCAACACAGCAGAAATTGAAAAAAATATAATTGAGTTAGCCAATCAGATCAGTGTGTTTTTGGAAAGTCATCAAATTGATTCCTCACAAATACTTAAGGAAGCCAACATTTCCTCTAAAATAAATTTTAATATCATTCCAAATTTTCTAAATGCTATTTTGGGAACAATCAGTAGTTTTGTTGTGGGACTGGCTTCGGTACTGTTTATTACTTTTTTCTTTTTAAAAGACCGATTAATGTTTCTTTTAGGAGTAAAAAAATTAATTCCCAATAGTCACGAATTTCAAATTTTAAATTCACTGGAAAAGATCAACCATTTACTATCGCGTTATTTTATTGGATTATTGCTTCAATTATTTATTGTGTTTCTTTTATACTTCATAGTCTTAGTCATTTTTGGTATTCCCGATGCAATTGTTATTGCTTTTTTATGTGCTGTATTGAATATTATCCCCTACATAGGTCCATTAATTGCATCGGTGTTAGCCGCAATTTTGACTATGATCAGCAATTTAGGCGGTGACTTCCAATCCGATATTTTACCAACGACAATTTACGTTCTTATTGGTTTTTGGATCGTTCAGATTATTGATAACAATTTATCCCAACCTATTATCTTTTCAAAAAGTGTCAGTTCACATCCCTTAGAAATATTTCTGGTTATCTTAATTGCCGGTTTTCTTTTTGGAATATTGGGAATGATCGTAGCCGTTCCATTGTATACAATAATTAAGGTGATAGGGAAAGAATTTTTTCCGGAAAATAAGATCATTCAATCATTAACTAAAGACCTTTAATTTTGGATTTAATGATTTTAAATCCTGAAGTACAAGTATTTATCAATGCTAACATTGGTACACACGTAGCAACATTAGCATTACAAAAAAATCCCTTTCCTAATGTGGATTGGATCACCATTTTGAACCAAATAGACGCTAAGACAAAAGCAAAAGATAAATTGCCACATTGGTTCTTGTCCCAAAACATCATTTATCCAAGCAAACTTTCAGTAGAACAAACGTCTTCTGAAAAAACAGCTTCTTATAAAGCTTCTATTGTTACTGGTGATCACTTAATCGATTTGACTGGAGGTTTTGGTGTGGATGATTTTTATTTTGCACAAAAAATAAAAGAAGTGGTTCATTGCGAAATTAATCCCGATTTATCTCAACTTGTAAAACACAATTTTGAGCAATTACGTGTTCCTAATATTACTTGTTATACCGGAGATAGTCTGGCAACCTTAACCGCTTTAAAAACAAACTGGGACTGGATTTATATTGATCCTTCCAGAAGAAATGATACCAAAGGAAAGGTATTCATGCTTAAAGATTGTTTGCCAAATGTTCCTAAAAATCTAACTCTTTATTTTAAAAATACAAATGCTATTCTCATAAAAACGGCTCCTATTCTTGATATTACTGCCGGACTAACGGAATTACAACACGTGAAACAAATTCATATTATAGCCGTTGAGAACGAAGTTAAGGAATTGTTATGGGAACTTCATGCAGCTTATTCCGGACCAATACGCATTAAAACTGTCAATATCCTCAAGGATAAAAATGAAACTTTTGATTTTATTTGGAATGAAGTTGCTAGTTTTTCAAATTTCAGCTTACCTCAAACCTATTTATACGAACCCAATAGTGCTATTATGAAATCAGGTGGATTTGATGAAGTGGGATCCTTTTACAAAGTCAATAAACTACACAAGCATTCCCACTTATACACTTCCATGGACTTAATTCCCTTTCCGGGTCGTGTTTTTGAAATTCAAAATACATTTTCCTACAACAAAACAGCGATGAAATTTTTTTTAGAAAACAGTAAAGCCAATATCACAACTCGGAATTTTCCGGACAGTGTAGAAAGTATTCGGAAAAAATGGAAAATAAAAGACGGAGGAAATATATATAGTTTTTTTACAACTGATGAAAATAACCATAAAATAGTTTTAATTTGCACCAAAATATCATAAAAATGAAATTCATAATTACATTAACTTTCTTTTTCTTCAGTTTGAGTCTTTTTGCACAAAAACCATGTGATTACAGTGAAAACGTTACTGATTCAATAGGAACCTATAAATCAACTAAAGAATATATGATTAGTGAAAAAAAATTTGCCGGAAACTCCAGCTATATTTTCTATTCACTGGCTTTAACGGATGGATTACCAACCTTAAACATACAATTTATCCAAAAAAGCAAGGGATTTATAAAAGCGAATTGTTTTGATAAAAATTCAAAATTGTTTTTACAACTCAACAACGGAAAAATAATTACGTTGATACACACTGATCAAGAAGATTGTGGCACTTTGATTCGTGATGACAATGGATATGATAACCGGATCAATTCTGCAGCATTTATGTTTATGAAGGATAGTTTTGAAGAATTAAAAAGTTCTCCAGTTTCTATGATGCGCATCAAATATTTAACTGATACAGAGGATTTTATTATAAAAAAGGAATTTAAATCGGAATTAAACAACGAAATTTACTATCCGGAAACCTACTTTATAAATACGATAAAGTGTATCGAATAATAGTTTATTTACATTCCCATTTAGTATTAGAAATAGTGTCATTCAACCCTGATTTTACATTATAATGCCACCATTCCGAATCAAATGAATTAAAACCACTACTAATCATTGTTGTTTTCAGCAGGTTTCTATTTGCCTTTACTGTGTGCGAAACAGTAGGATAATCATGACTCGCTTCGACTCCAAAAAAATCAAAACCAGTACCCATATCTAATTCTTTTCCACTGCCGTTCACTAAAGTAAGGTCTACAGCTCCCCCTCTATTATGAATTGATCCCTTCGAAGGATTAGCCACGTACTTAGGATTAGGTACAATTTCCCACATTTTTTTCTGAATATCTAAAGGGCGATAGCAATCAAAAATTTTAATCTTATAGCCCTTTTCCATAAACTTCTCATTGGCTTCAACAAGTGCACGAATGGTTTTTAACCGCAAAAAACATTCTGCGCAATCATATACTTTTGCGTTCAGGAAATTGTCTGTTGTGGCGTATTTCATATCATACAGAAAATCTTGACTGTATTCTTTCAAATTTACAAATAGCGTATCATTGCTAATTGAATTCTTTTTTTCATCCGTTTTAGAAATCAAATTTTGGGATTGACAGCTAACAATACAAAAAAGAAAACTAACGAATACAAGTGCTTTGACAGTGAAAATCATGTGTTTATTTTTTATAAAAATAAGGTAAAAAATAGTGGTATCAATTATTCCCTATGAATTAATCCGTTCAGTAATCGTTTCAATTTTGAAAAAGCAATTGCATTTCCTTCAATTTCATTGTATAAAAAAGACAACTAAGATATCCTCTAAAACAAATAAGTCCTCTAAAATTACTTTTAGCGGACTTATTTGTTTTTCCTAATAGTGATCTAAATGCATAGTAAGACCCTGACTGTTTTAGAATTTTTTCGTGTTCTTAATTTAATTTGCTGTTTTTTCGGCTAAAGCCAAAATAAATGACCAATCCAATCAAAAGCCATATTCCAAAATAAATCCAGTTCCAAACACTCAATTCAGCCATCATGTACAAACAACAAATCAATCCCAATAGCGGTATCAAAGACAAATTTGATTTAAAAGACCAAACGGATAATCCAGCTAAAACAATCAAGAAAATCCACATTGGAATTTTGTGTTTAAATAAACTAAAACCGCTTTCATATTTCACTGCATCAGCAATTGGCAAACCCGCTATAACAGCAGCATATTTTGCATCATCTTGTTGGTATTGGCGCAATAAATGCTCTAAATCCGGCGTTTCATCAGTGCTGTTTTTAGCATCAATAGTGACTAAATAATTGTATACTTTTTGGGTTTCTTCTTTGTTTAACGAGGTGATGATAGCGGATGAACTGTTGATTTGAGTTTTATTGGTAATAAAATCCATTGTTCCTTTTTTATTGTAACCAAAAGCAAACACCAATCCCATAATAATCAAAACTGGCAATATGAATTTTGAATTTACATAAGGAGTTTTAAATTTTCCACGAGGTATATCGGTTCTGTTTTGTAACACTAAAACTCCGGCACAAACCAATACAAAAGCGAATAACGTTCCAATACTGCACAAATCCGTAACCAATGTTAAATTCAAAAATAAAGCGGGAACTGCTACTACAAACCCGGTAACAATTGTCGCATACGATGGTGTTTTGTATTTTGGATGTACTTTTGAGAAACGTTTTGGCAACAAACCATCACGACTCATACTCATCCAGATACGCGGTTGTCCCATTTGAAAAACCAATAAAACACTTGCCATAGCCACAACCGCACTGACGGCAATGATTCCGGACATCCATTTTAGGTCTAATTTTTCAAATACAAAAGCCAAGGGATCACCTACATTCAACTGGTCATAACGCACCATTCCGGTAAGTACCAGAGCAATGGCAATATATAAAACGGTACATATTATTATGGCCCACATCATTCCTTTAGGCAAATCACGTTGTGGATCTTTGCATTCCTCAGCCGTTGTCGAGATGGCATCAAACCCAATGTAAGCAAAAAACACTGCTGAAACTCCTTTTAAAACTCCTGTAACACCATTAGGCGCAAAAGGATCCCAATTTGCAGTATCCACATAGAAAACACCAACCGCTATGACTAAAAGAACAATACATAATTTGACAACCACCATGATATTACTCGCATTTCGAGATTCTTTCATTCCGCGGTAAATCAATGCCGTAATCAAAACAATAATCAGTAGTGCAGGAAGATCTGCCACAAAATGAAACGATCCAATAACCGGCGAAGTCGTCCAGGCTGTATAAGCATCCTGTAAAGCAGGACTTAAGTTTGCAAATTCTTTGCCACCTTGCATTAGCGCAATGGCATCGTCAAAACCTCTGGAAGCGGACAAAAAATCCATTTGAACCCATTGTGGTAAGTGAAGCCCGCCACTTTCAAGTAAACCCGTAAAATAGTCACTCCACGATATGGCGACCGTTATATTCCCCACAGAATATTCCATTATCAGCGCCCAACCAATAATCCAGGCTATTATTTCTCCAAAAGCCACATACGAATACGTATAAGCACTTCCGGAAACGGGAACCATCGATGCAAATTCAGCATACGCAAAAGCAGCAAAACTACAGGCTATAGCAGTAAACAAGAACAAAAAGATAACTGCAGGCCCTCCATCAGAACTAGCTTTACCAATCGTACTGAAAATTCCGGCTCCTACAATTGCGGCGATACCAAATGCTGTTAAATCACGCGCCGTTAAATGTTTTCCTAATGCATTATGGCCATCGGCATCTCTTTTTTCAACCTGTTTTAAAATATCTTGTACTGTTTTTTTTCTAAATAAACTTGAAGATGCCATAAACTAAACTTTATCATTAAAAATTAATAAACTGTAAATTGTATGCTATAATTATGAAAATAGTTCAAATTATCTTCAAAATTCAAAAGTATAAAACAATTTTAATTAATGGAGTTTCTCTAACTATTTTTTTATTTATTTTTTATAAAAGTTAAATCAATTTTTTTTTATAGTAAATAAGTCAAATTTTGCTATTCATCTAATTAAAAAATAATTTTAAAATCAGCTGCAATTATTATTTCAACCAGCTTTTTAGAATCGTGACCGGATGCAAGGCTTTTCTACTGGTACCATCAAAAATCTGATGGCGGCAACTAGTTCCTGCTGCTGCGATAGCCACTGTTGCATCAGTAGCTCTTATTTTTGGGAACAAGGTGTCTTCTCCCATTTGTATGCTGATTTCATAATGTTCTTTTTCATAACCAAAAGAGCCAGCCATACCACAACATCCCGAATTATAAATCGTAACTGAACTATTTTTAGGGACATTCAACATTACAAAAGTTGCTTCCATAGTACTCAATGACTTCTGGTGACAATGTCCGTGAATTTTTATTGTTTTTGCAACATCAGAAAATTGTTCTGGATGAATTTTACCTTTTGTAATTTCATTTTTAAAAAACTCTTCAATCGTAAATACATGTTGTGCTAATTTTTCAGCACCTTCCTTATCGTCAGCCAATCGAATGTATTCATCTCTAAAGGTCAATATTGCTGAAGGTTCTATTCCTATCAACGGAAAATCAGTAGTAACATAATCCGAAAAAACAGTTACGTTTATGTTTGCGATTGCTTTGGCTTCTTCCAGAAAACCTTTAGAGATAAAAGCCCTTCCGCTTTCCTCATGATCCACCATAATTACTTCATATCCTAATGCTGTCAATAACTCGTACGCATCAATGCCTACTGAAACATCATAAAAATTAGTAAATTCATCACAAAACAAACATACTTTTCCGTTTACAAAAGAATCACTTGGTGCTTGATTCCAATTTTTCTCATACCATTTTCTAAAGGTTTGCTGAGCCAAAGGCGGTACTTCTCTTTTTGAGGCAATTCCCATGGTTTTTTTTACCAAAGGCAAGTTCAGCATGAAATTCGTAAACTTTGGAGTGATACTCCCCAGTCCATTTAATTTCGCATTAAAAGCAAATACTTTATTGCGCCATGAAAATCCATTCGCTTTTTGATAGTGGTACAGAAACTCTGATTTCATTGCTGCCACATCCACATTACTGGGACATTCACTGGCACAAGCCTTGCAGCTCACACACAACTCAAATACCTTATATAATTCTTCATGATCGAACTTATTGTCTTTTTCTGAATGCGTCAAATATTCCCGCAGCGCATTGGCTCTGGCGCGCGTCGTATCTTTTTCATTCCGCGTGGCGCGATAGCTAGGACACAAGGTTCCTCCGGCCGAAGGTAATTTTCTGCAATCACCAGAACCATTACATTTTTCCGCAGCACGCAAAATCCCCATACTATCAGAGAAATCCTGAATAGTTTGTATTTCCGGTTCTACTCTCCCCGCTTCCATCCGAAGGTTTTCATCCATTTTGAAAGCGTTTACAATTTTTCCCACATTCAAAATGGTGTTGGGGTCAAAAGCATGTTTGATTCTTTTCAATAATTCATAATTCTGTTCTCCAATCATAAAAGGTAAAAACTCTCCACGAACAATACCGTCCCCATGTTCCCCGCTCAAGGAACCTCTGTATTTTTTGACTAAAACAGCCACTTCGGTTGCGATGTTTCTAAATTGGTGTATCCCTTCTTTTGTTTTCAAATTCAAAACCGGACGCAAATGCAATTCTCCTGCACCGGCATGCGCATAATAAATAGCACTTTGACCATGACGCTCCATCATTGCGGAGAATTCAGCAATATAATTAGGCAAATCACTCAATTCAACAGCGGTATCTTCAATAGAATCTGCCGCTTTATTGTCGCCAACAATACTGCCTAAAAGTCCAAGACCTGCTTTTCTCAGCTCATTTACTTTATCAATATCTGCTCCGTAAATTTTTGGCAAAGCATACCCAAAATTATTTCGTTCTAAATCGGAAATCAAAGCATTGGCCTGTAATTCAGCATCTTCCATACTGTGATACGAGGCTACTTCAAGCATGATAACCGCTTTTGGTTCTCCTTGAATGAAAAATCTATTTTTAGCCTGTTCCCGGTTGGTTTTGGTACAATCTAATATGGTGTCATCCATCATTTCACAAGTGTACAAATGGTGTTTCATTGCGGTAACCACAGCTTCTAAACTTTCCTGAATGGTATGAAAATGGGCCACTATCATCACATTATTTGTTGGCGGTAGCGGATCTACTTTCAGCGTAATTTCAGTGGTAAATGCTAAAGTTCCTTCGCTTCCACAAAGGAGTTTTCCTAGATTTATAGTGCTTTCGGTTCCTCCAAAAAGTTCCGATTTCAATACTAAATCAACTGCATATCCGGTGTTTCTTCTGTGAATTTCAGGTTTCGGAAATTCTTTTGTAATCTCTTTTTGGTTTTCTGTGTTCGAAAGTTCCTCATAAATAGTCTTGTAAATAGAACTTTCAAGCGTGTTCCCTTTTGTTTTTTCAATGAATTCAGCAGAAGTCATTTCTTTAAATACTGCCGAACTTCCATCACTCAAAACTGCTTTAATTTCCACAATTTTATCTCGGGTAACTCCGTACCGAATTGATGTAGTTCCAGATGAATTATTGCCTACCATTCCGCCTATCATACAACGATTGGAAGTCGAAGTATTGGGGCCAAAAAACAATTCGTGCGGTTTTAAATATAAATTCAGTTCATCCCGAATTACTCCTGGTTGTACGGTAATGGTTTTTTTAATAGAATCAAAAGCAACAATCTTTGTAAAATGTTTCGAAACATCCACGATTATTCCACTACCTACAGTTTGACCTGCCAATGATGTTCCGGCAGTTCTAGGCGTAATTGAAATTTTATTTTTTGCTGCAAAGCGAATAATTTTTACAATATCTTCCTCTGATTTTGGAATCGCTACAGCAAGTGGCAGGATCCTGTAGGCCGAAGCGTCAGTGGCATACAATGTTTTATGAAGGTCATCATATAAAAGAATGCCTTCTAATGATTGAGATAGTTCTTGTAACGGAGGCGTAATTGACATATTGTGGAGTGAATTGCTGTTATTTTCACAAATATAAATATATAGTGGTGTATACTTTAAAAACTAATAAGAAATATTCAAATCCTTTTATTATTTAAGGTAAAGTATTCTTTAATGTTATTTTGAAAAAACGGCAAAGAAATTGCGCTGATAAAAAAAGTCGAATTTTAAACCCATTTTATCGGGTAAATTTCACTAAAAAAACTATTTTTGAATACTTTATAAACAATACTCTAATGAAAAATCGCAAGCACACTCTTTTGCTTATTTTATTCTTTTTACTATCTTTTTCGATTGGTAACGCACAAACATCCGCTACAAATCCCAAAAATGAATTTAGAGCCGTTTGGATTGCTACAGTGGTGAATATTGACTGGCCTAAAATGAGTACTGATAATGTTGCCAAACAAAAAGCAGATTATATTGAGATTTTAGAGGCTTATAAAAAATTAAATTATAATGCAGTCATTGTTCAGATTCGAAGTGTTGGTGATGCTTTTTATCCAACCCAATTAGCACCTTGGTCCCGATTTTTGACCGGTAAAGAAGGACAGGCACCAAAACCTTATTTTGACACCTTAGCGTGGATGATTGCTGAAACGCATGCCAGAGGTTTTGAATTTCATGCTTGGATGAATCCATACCGAGCCACAATGGATTACAATACTGCACTTTTAAGTCCTCAACACGATTTTTTTAAATATCCCGAATGGATGATAAAATATGGTGGTAAATACTATTACAATCCTGCTTTGCCTGAAGTTCAAAATCATTTGACAGCTGTCGTGGAAGAAGTCGTTACAAATTATGACATTGATGCCATTCATTTTGATGATTATTTTTATCCGTATAAAATAAAAGGCGAATTATTTGACGACACTGATTCTTTCAAAAAATATGGAGATGGATTGGATTTAGCGGATTGGAGACGTAAAAATGTGAATGATTTTGTAAAAAGTGTTTCAATATCGATCAAAAAAATCAAACCGTGGGTGCAATTTGGCATCAGCCCATTTGGTGTCTGGAGAAATAAATCAGTAGATTCAAGAGGTTCCGAAACGGAATCTGGGCAAACTAATTACGATGATTTATTTGCTGATCCGTTAGCGTGGATGGAAAACAAGTGGATTGATTACCTTGTTCCGCAGCTATACTGGAGTATGGATCACCCTAAAGCTTCCTATTCGAAATTGTTGCGTTGGTGGTCTGAAAATTCAACAAATACGGCAATCTATATTGGTAACGGATCATACAAAATCAATACCGACTCTGACAAAAGATGGAATAATCCATACGAAATCCCCAACCAAATAGACATTACCAGATCATATAAAAATATTCAGGGTAATGCTTTTTTTAGTGCCAAATCATTTTTAAACAAAAATCAAAGTGTGACTCGATTACTGGAAAACAACCAATACAAATATCCTGCACTTCCTCACGTTGTTCCAAATTTTGTCAAAAAAGTAATCGCTGTTCCAAGGGCAAACGCACTGGTTAAAAATTCGATTTCTTCTAGTTTTTATGTTCCTTATCCTGAAAATAGTCAAGTGCGTTATGTGATGGTTTATGGATCTACATCTGAAACACAAATTGATGTGAATGATCCGAGCCAAATCATCAACAAAATTGCTTTCAATGAGAAAAACCCAGTTGAAATAGTAATTCCTACTTATAAATTAGATAAAAATAATTCCTGCGCCATTACATTCATCGATTTTTATGGCAATGAAAGTGAAGCTGCTTTTGTCAATTTTACGCTATAATTTTAATTGAATATAATTTGCCTTAAATGAAAACAGACAATAGACCCTGGTATTGGATTCCCGTTTTAAACTTTGCTTCAGGCTTGCCGTATGCTATTATTATTTCGGTTTCGGTAATAATGTATAAAAACCTAGGAATCAACAATGAGGATATTGGTATATATACCAGTTTACTATATTTACCATGGGTAATCAAACCGCTGTGGAGCCCTTTTATTGACCTCTATTCGACTAAAAGAAAATGGTTTTTGAGCATGCAATTACTGATTGCAGTTGCATTTTTGATTGTGGGTTTGACCATTCCTATGAATAATTTTTTCATGCTAAGTCTAGCTGTTTTTTGGATGGCGGCATTTGCATCAGCCTCTAATGATGTGGCCAGTGATGGCTTTTACATGTTGGCTTTAGAGAAAGACCAACAATCCTTTTTCCTTGGAATCCGGAGTACATTTTACAGACTTTCTATGCTTACCGGAAACGGATTAATTGTAGTTATTGCTGGTTATCTGGAACAGGAATATGGAGACAAACAAAAAGCATGGTCCTACACCATGGTAATTGTAGGATTAATTATGACGGTAATTACCATTTACAATTATTTTTCGACTCCAAAAATTGAAACAAAAATTGCAGAGGCAAAAACGGAATCAGTCCCAAATAAAAGCTTCGGAGTTGTTTTTGCTACTTTTTTTCAAAAGAAACAAATTGGTTTAGTTTTGGCTTTCATTTTATTATTCAGATTAGGAGAATCTCAGTTATTAAAAATGTTAACTCCTTTTTTAATAGATCCTATAACTGCAGGAGGCATGGGCTTAACCACACAGGATGTTGGCGTTATCTATGGGACTTTTGGCGTGATTTCGCTTACTTTGGGCGGCATCTTAGGCGGTATAGCCATTTCCAGAGATGGATTAGGAAAATGGATGTTACCCATGATTTTAGCCATGCACTTACCTATAATAGGATTCATACTATTATCCCATTTTCATCCCGGTTCCGTTTTCTATATTTATGCGACGGTGATTGCGGAACAATTTGGTTATGGTTTTGGTTTTGCGGCTTTCATGATGTACTTGATTTATGTGGCTGATGGCGAATCAAAAACCTCTCACTACTCTATTGCAACCGGATTTATGGCGTTAGGAATGATGCTTCCGGGAATGTTGAGCGGATTTATTCAAGACTATTTGGGCTATGGAAATTTCTTTATTTGGGTGTTTTTGGCAACCATCCCTGGATTAATTTTATCCCGCTTTTTGATTTTTCCTGCAAATTTCGGTAAGAAAACAGAACAAGAATAAACAAACTAGCTTTTTTTTAAACATATAAGTCATATAAGTTTATTTAAGAAAGTAAGACTCTCTTAAAAATAACTGTTTTTTCACAACCCTTTTAAATAATTATTTATTCTGTGTAATTTGACTTACGTGACTTATTTGTTTAAAATTAACATCATATTCATTTTATAATGACAATAGAACAAAAAATAGGACAATTTTTTTTTCCAGCCGTTTTCATCAATGATACTGAGGAAAACATTCAGGCTACCGAACGATTAATAAAAGAGCACAATATAGGTGGATTGACTTTTTTTCACAGCCGTGCCAGTGCAGCAACCAATTATGAAACTACAAAAAAAGTAGTCCTGAATGATGGTAGTTTTCAGCGTTTAAAAGAACTCATAATCAGATATCAAAATTGTGCTACGACTCCGTTATTAATGAGTATTGATGCCGAATGGGGATTGGCTATGCGCGTAGAAAAAACACCACAATATCCGTATGCGATTACCCTTGGCGCTTTGCCTGACAATAAAAAAAATCTGGTTTATGAAGTGGGCAAACAAATAGGTTTAGACTTAAAATCAGTTGGGATTCATTATAATTTATCGCCATTGGCGGATATCAATAACAATCCGAATAATCCTGTAATTGGCTACCGTTCTTTTGGTCAAGACAAAAAAAAAGTAACTGATTTTGCGCTGGAATATCTCAGAGGACTTAATGATACTGGTGTTTTAGGCTGTCTCAAACATTTTCCCGGACACGGAAATACTAATGTTGATTCGCATTTGGGATTACCTATTTTAAAAGAAACTCTCGAAGAATTAGTAGCCAATGAACTGGTTCCGTTTATAAAAGGAATTGAGAACAAAGTCGATTCGATTATGATTGGCCATTTGGCAGTTCCTGCTTTGAACGAAGGAAAAAACACTTCGGCAACGCTGTCAAAATCCGTGATTGAAACCCTTTTGCGCAAGCAATTGGGCTATGATGGTTTAGTGATTTCGGATGCTTTGAATATGCACAGCGTTTCTAAATTATACGATCAAAAAGGGCAACTGGAATGGGAAGCTTTTAATGCTGGTAATGATATTTTGTGCTTTGCCGAAAACGTACCCGAAGGAATACAGGAAATCCTAAAAAACGCAACTCCGGAACGGATTGAAGCTAGCTTTAACCGGTTGTGGAAATGCAAACAAAAAGCAGGTATTATAGACGGAACTTCTAAATTACTGCATCTTTCCCGGAATGCTTTTGATTTTAAAACCACTTCTGAATTAAACTCAAAAATTGCTCAAAATTGCATTACTAAAATAAAAGACACCCGCAATACCGTTACGCTTTTTGATGCAAAAAACAGAGCGAATCTAGCCAAAATAAGTCTGTATAAAAACACTGAAAATTCTTTTTTTAAAAATTTATCGGCCGCATTGCCTTGTCCTGAATTTTGCTATGAAAGAGGAGATACCATAGCCCTGAATGAATTAGATGAACTGCTACTAGATTTTGATACTATTCTTATTGCTTTGTTTGTTCCAAAAGCCAAACCAATGAATAATTTTGATATAGAGGATTTTGTATTGCAGTATTTAGAAAAATTATTTATTTCAAAAAAGTGTTTTTTATATGTCTTTGGAAACCCGTACGCATTACAGATAATTCCTAACTTAAGTGCTACTGCAGGAATCGTTCAAGTGTATCAGGATTTTTCGGAATTTCAAGAAACAGCAGCACACCAATTACTGGAAAACATGGAGTGTAAAGGAGCTCTGCCGGTGCAAATATCAACTATTGAATAGACTCATAAAATATTTGATTTTCTCTAAAAAGGACTACGGATTGTGAAAAATAGCCAAAAAATAAATTCCGAAATATTTTAAATCCCGAATGGTTTAATTTGAAAGTTCTACTAATAAAATCTACAAAAAACCAAAACTGATAGAGCAGCCACTTTAGGATATAAGGCTTTTTTTTATCTATATTGCACATCCAAACACTATAGAATGGATATAAAAATCAACAAAAATAAAGAATTATCAATAGGACAAGCGTTGGTTCCTGTTCTAGCGCTCATCATGCTGCTAGGTTTTAATGTATTCGTTTACGGTGATGATGCTTTGAGCGGAAGCAATCAATTTGTACTCTTGCTGGGTGGAGCTGTTGCAGCAATTATAGGTTTTTTTAATAAGGTTACCTATCAAAAAATGATTGATGAAGTGGCCGAGAACATCAAATCAACCGTAGGCGCTATCCTGATCTTACTTATGGTTGGAGCATTAGCGGGAACTTGGTTGGTAAGTGGCATTATTCCTTCGATGATTTATTATGGGTTACAAATTTTGAGTCCAACGGTATTTTTGCCTGCTACATTGCTAATTTGTTCTATAATTTCTATTGCTACCGGAAGCTCCTGGACCACCAGTGCTACGGTAGGTATAGCATTAATTGGTGTTGGTGGCGCATTGGGTTTTGATTTAGGAATGGTTGCAGGGGCCGTTATTTCCGGAGCCTATTTCGGAGACAAATTATCGCCCATGTCAGACACAACAAACCTCGCCCCTGCTATGGCCGGAACCGATTTGTTTACGCACATCAGATATATGATGATAACAACAATTCCTACGTATATTATTACTCTAATTTTGTTTATTATTCTGGGTTTGACAGTGGATATTAAAGGAGATGTGGATATAAAAACACTGCTGAATGATATTGAAAGTTCTTTTACTGTTTCGGGATGGTTATTTATAGTTCCCGCTGTTGTTATTGGATTAATCATAAAAAAAACAGAACCGCTAATTGCTCTTTTAGCAGGAACTCTTCTGGCTGCTGTATTTGCAATTCTATTTCAACCTCACATCATCAATCAAATTTCTGGTGTCAACAACATGACTTTACAATCCGGTTACAGAGGAATAATGGATGCCATAACAACTAAAGTAAGCATTCCTACTACAAATGAAACCCTTGCGGATTTATTTACTTCTGGAGGAATGCAAAAAATGCTGGGAACTATATGGTTGATTCTTTGCGCAATGGTTTTTGGTGGCATTATGGATGCAATTGGCGCATTGGCAACAATTAGTAAAGCCCTCTTAAAATTAGCACACACCACTTTTGGTTTATTTGCGTCTACCGTAGGGAGCTGTTTGGCATTAAACATTACAGCTTCGGATCAATATTTAGCCATTGTAGTTCCGGGTAAAATGTTTGCGAAAGCCTATAAAAATAAAGGTTTAGCCCCTGAAAACTTAAGTAGAACATTAGAAGACGCCGGGACTGTAACCTCGGTATTAATTCCTTGGAATACCTGCGGAGCGTACCAATCAGGAACATTAGGTGTGCCAACATTAGACTATCTTCCTTTTGCCTTTTTTAATCTTTTAAGCCCTTTTATGACTTTATTATTTGCTGCTTTCAACATAAAAATAAGACAATTACAAAGTGATGCAAACAATACATCTATCTAAATAAAAGTTATCATGTAACCACTAATTCTCATCATCGATTTAGAAAACATCAAAACCTAATTCTAGATTTAGAAATAAATAAGAAAATGCTGTAGCTGAAAGAATAAATGGAATATTAAAGCAGGAATTTATGATTGACAAATACAATCTAGATTTAAAAGTTATGAAGCAAATTGTAAAAGAATCAATCAGCATATACAATGAATTAAGACCTCATTATTCTAATTTCATGCTGACTCCAAACAAAATGCATTTACAAAATCAAATTAAAATGAGGACATATAAAACAAAAAACACTTACAAAAACGTTTTTGCAAGTGTTTAATTAAATATTTTTATCTAATAATCTGTATCGGTTATTCAGGACAAGACAACTTAATAACTTCGTTAGGTTTTAAAAAAACTATTGTTTCCCAATTAATACTTATATTCTCCTTAGTTACTTTGTTCAGAAGCCCAATTATCCATATAAGTTTCAAACACATTTAAAGGCACGGAACCAACCTGCAAAATGGCATCGTGAAACTTTTTGATTTCAAACTTGCTGCCTAAGCTTTTGATGTATTTAGCTTTCAATTCCGAAATTTTCAATTCCCCTGTTTTATAGGAAAGCGCTTGTCCTGGCATTGCCATATATCTTTCTGTTTCTGAAACAGAAGCTTGCTGCTCTCTTCCCCCTTTTTCCATCATGTATTGGATTGACTCTTCTCTTGTCATTATTCCGGTATGCAATCCAACGTCTGTCACTAATCGTATCGCTCTAAATAATTCTGATTTGTAGGCAGCCAATTTTTGATAAGGATCGGTGTACAATCCTAGTTCATCACCCAATGATTCGGCATACAAAGCCCAGCCTTCAGAAAAAACGGAATAGCCAGCAAATTTTCTGATTTTAGGCATGGATTGATTCTCTTGCTGTAAGGACAATTGAAAATGGTGCCCCGGAATTGCTTCATGTATAAAAAGATTGTCCATCCCCAACTTATTGAATTTAGTAGCGTCAACGATTGGAACATTAAAATAACCGGGTCTGCTACCGTCCGTTGTGCCTCTTTCATAATTGGCTGCCGACGTCGCCGCTTTAAATTTTTCAATTGCCTTCACCTCGAAGGCTGTTTTGGGAACAATATTGAATAATTTTTTCAGCTTCGGCTCTATGATGGGCAGGATGGCTCTGTAACTTTCCAATATTTCTTCGTCAGTGGTGAAAGGAAAAAAGGAGGGATCAGTCAGGGCATGATTGAAAAATGCAGTTCGGTCTCCCTGAAAGCCAATTTTTATCTTGAGGTCATCGATCTCTTTAGTAATCTGTTCCACCTCTCGAAGTCCCGTTTGGTAAATTTCATCCGGTGTTTGATTGGTAGTGGTGTTTACTCCAACAAAATATTCATACATTGCTTTTCCATTGGGCAAATCATTGTAGCCCGATGTGGTTCTGGATTTTGGCAAATAAACATTTTTTAAATAATCGGCCAGTTTTCGGTAAGTAGGGATTATTTTAGTGTTGATTGCCTTTTGATAGGCCAATCGTATCGCTTTCTTTTCTTTTGCAGAAAAGGAGCTTGGCATATTCCGAACGGGTTCATAAAAGATATTTTTAAGTGTATCTGTCGCAATTTGAGCTTCCAGCTGCGGAATCATTTTAATCACCAAGGCTTTGGGAAGTACCATTTTCATTGCAACGCCTTTGTTAAAATTAGCTATCGCAGTATCGGCCCATATCGTAAAACCATCAATTCGTTTGAGCCAGTTTTCATAATCTTTCGCTGTTTTAAATGGTTGAGAACTTTTTCCTGAACCAAGAGAAGGTAATGAACTGGGATAGCCCCTAAACTGGCTAAAGGGAATGTATTCAAGATGGAATGTTTCTCTTTCCAGGGCTTGCTTTATTTGGAGACTTACGATGTCGAAAGAAATTTTATCAAAAGAATTCAGCTTGTTTCTATCAAACGATGCTAATTGTTTTTGATACACGATGGTAAAGTCGTGTTGTTTTTTTAGGTAGGGTTCAGCGATATCGTTCGGAAATAAATCGTTGTACCTGTTGTCGCCTCTTTGTGTAGCTGTCAATGGGTTTAATAGCAAGCCTTCTTCGTAATAATTATCTAGAAATTTGCTGAATTTAGCATTGCTTGAGTTTTTTTGTGCCATTACAATTGTGCCGGTGAAAACAAAAAGCAGGACTGCTATTTTTCTAAGAAGAGATTTTAATTTATTCATATTAAGGATTATTTAGAAAATGATTTAATACTACACGCTTGATTAGTCTTTCGATTAAATGGCTGCTATTAGGGTATTTATGTTAATTTTTTTTTTCAATATGCTAATTTATGTTTTATTTTTTTAACTATTGCAATTATTTAGTTTGTCCTCAAAGCGCTATTATTTACAATACCATTTCCAGTTTGTACTTTAACTCAAAATAGTTTTGATTTACTTCTATTACTTTTATACCGGCTTCTTCAATAGCGGTTAATTCTTCTTTTTTTGATCCATCTGCATCAAAATAGAAGAGTATATTTTTATCACATTCTGTAAGTGTTTGTATTACTTTGTCTGCAAACATGTTTTTTACTTATAAAATTAGATGTGATCTAGCAATACTCTCTTTCATTTTATTCTCCACATTTGCGGCTTCAGCGAATTCGTACCATCTTTTCACAGCCTGATCAATTTGCTGGATGATAGTATTCGCCTTTTTTATATTCATTGATTTTGCTACTGTCAGTAAATCTTCTCTGGTAATATAGGTTCTCTTTCCATTAATACTTAAGTTATGCTGACTTACCCAATCACTATCAGGGCGATAGGCAAAACAAATATCATAAGCAGGAGAAAGTTCCCAATCACCCTCTTTCTTTAGTCGAAATGCAAAGTTTTTTGTATGGTCATCACAATTGCGTGCTATTACATTAAACACCATCCTTCTGTATAACTGTTCCGCTTGTGGATACGGTAGTTTTAATAAACGCATGGTTTGAAACAACTGTTCGTAACTAAAACTCGTTATTTGGTTAAAGTCATAGTGTTGCATTGCGCATAACGTTTGTATGTGGTGTTTTTGATCGCCATTTTCTCTATCAAAACGTTTCGTCATGAAATGCGCTCTACCATTTTCTTCGTATAAACGGCATTCCATCATTTCAATTCCGGCTGCTCTTGCCATCAGATAATAAGCCATTTCAATTCTACCATAGCCAGTACTTGCACCAAACTGCACATCGCTTACCGTATCAAGTTTGATTAACCAATGTTCAAATCCTTTTGGGGCATTTGTTTGTCCGGATTTTACCTGTCCTGTTTTTTCGTTATAGGCAATAATGGCTTTTGGACGAGCACCACCAGCTGAGGTTCCAATTTTAAGGATGTTCATCATGGCTTCTTGCTCGTTTTGGTTTAGATTGGCTGTAAAACCTTCTCTTTTGTACAGCATTTTTTGAGAGATGGCTACCAAGCTATCCACTTCTATATCAAAAGCTCTTTTATTGACATTAAATTGGGAAGGTTCAAATTCAAGCGCACCCATACCACGGGTTCCTATAAAGCAAAGCATTTCAACAGGGTTCATACTGTTTTCCGGTCGACCATTTTGGGCCAGCCAACTGTTAATTAATTGGTTTCCATAATCATCTGGCAATACATCTGCCAGCAATCCAGGAAGTCCTTTAAATGTTTTAATTTCTTTTAATTCTGTGAAAGTAAAAATACGTCCACGAGCATTATTGGCAGGCATTTTTAATGGGGCTAAATCCCAGTTTTTCGCCAAGAATTTTGCCTCATATTCAAAACTAGCTACTCCCGTTTCTGTATTCCAAGCAACAGCTCCCACCGTTTCATTCCATATTTTAACAAATGCCGTTGTTATCATTACCAATCTGATTTTTTATTAGAATCATTGTCACTGTTTCTCGCTCGTTGTCTTTTTTGCTGATCTAGTTTAGCTAACTCTATAGGACTTATTTGTTCTTGTATCTTGAAAACCTCCATAATATAGAGAAGGTCTAATACTCTTAATACTTGTAGCAAGGTTGGGACTGTTATTGTTCCCCCTTTTTCTAGTAAGCTGAGTGTAGAACGGCTTATATTTGCGGCTCCGGCAACCTCTTCCTGCGTTTTGTTCTGCGATAAGCGATGGTGTTTAACAAAAGCACCGATGGTTTGTGCTAAAGCGTTATCGCTCATTGCTATCCAGTTTATGTATGATGTATCATTCATAAAGTAGTTATTTATGATTTAATGACTGATGTGTCATACAAATATAGCTAATTTTAACGAAAAACTCAATAAATAACTTTAAAAGACTATTTCATTAAGAATGTTTTGGTCTTCATCTTCATCTAAAATTTCCATCGGTACATATTCTTCACAAAAGGATTTAAATTTGTCTTCCGAATTTTTATCCCAGAAAATGATTCTTTCTTGATTTAAAAGGCCTAAAACTTTTTTACATACTGGATATGCAAATAAAACCCGCAGTATTAGTTAAGCAACATTTTTAAAATTATTTTTCTGTTTCCAGAATTCTTCTATTGTTTTGTAATCTAAGGCGGAATGCCTTCTTTTTCTGTTGTACCAGATTTCAATAAAATCAAATATATCGAGTTCCATTTGCTCTTTTGATATAAGTTTATTACCATAAATTTGTTCGGTTTTCAAAGTCTTAAAAAAGCTCTCAGCTACTGCATTATCCCAACAATTCCCTTTTCTACTCATACTCCTTGTAACCATTTTATAGGAATGGATATGCAAATAAAAACTGCACATTAAGTTAAGCTACATTTTTGTAATTAATTTGATTGTTAAATTCTTCAATAG
>NZ_RYDJ01000110.1:0-1387 GCF_003970355.1 Flavobacterium bomense
GTTAAGAAAAGAATGGATACTCACAAAATGGCAGAAGCTAACAAAGCTTTCTCTCACTTTAGATTTTAATTCTTAAGAAAAATGGCTAGAGACTTAAAATATACAAGAAATATAGGAATTGCTGCTCACATTGATGCTGGTAAAACAACAACAACGGAGCGTATTTTATTCTATACAGGAAAATCACACAAAATTGGTGAAGTGCATGATGGCGCTGCAACAATGGACTGGATGGCGCAAGAGCAAGAAAGAGGTATCACAATTACTTCTGCAGCTACAACTTGTGAATGGAATTTTCCAACTACACAAGGTAAATTATTACCTGAAACATTACCTTATCACTTTAATATTATTGATACCCCAGGACACGTTGATTTTACTGTTGAAGTAAATCGTTCTTTACGTGTACTTGATGGATTAGTTTTCTTGTTTAGTGCTGTTGATGGTGTTGAGCCACAGTCAGAAACGAACTGGAGACTAGCAGATCAGTACCACGTACCACGTATTGGTTTTGTTAATAAAATGGACAGACAAGGATCTAACTTTTTGATGGTTTGTCAGCAGGTAAGAGATATGTTGAAATCAAATGCAGTTGCTATTACTTTGCCAATTGGTGAAGAAAATGATTTCAAAGGAGTTGTTGATTTGGTTAAAAATCAAGCAATTGTTTGGCATGAAGAAGGTTTAGGGGCTACTTACGATATTGTGCCTATTCCTGAAGATATGCTTGAAGAAGTGAAAGAATACAGATCGATTCTTATTGAGGCAGTAGCCGATTATGATGAGAAACTGCTTGAAAAATTCATGGAAGATGAAAACTCTATTACGGAGGAGGAAATCAACATTGCATTAAGAGCAGCTGTTATGGATATGGCTATCATTCCTATGATTGCTGGTTCTTCGTTCAAAAATAAAGGAGTTCAATTCATGTTAGATGCTGTATGTAAATATTTGCCATCACCAATGGATAAAGCAGGTATAGAAGGAATTCATCCTGATGATGCTGAACTTTTAGAAGAAGATCAAACTAAAATTTTACGTAAACCAGATGTAAAAGAGCCTTTCGCTGCTTTAGCATTTAAGATTGCTACTGACCCATTCGTAGGTCGTTTGGCTTTCTTCCGTGCTTATTCAGGAAGACTTGATGCAGGTTCTTATGTTTTGAATACTCGTTCTGGTAATAAAGAAAGGATTTCTCGTATCTACCAAATGCACGCTAATAAACAAAACCCAATCGATTATATCGAAGCAGGTGACATTGGGGCGGCAGTTGGATTTAAAGATATTAAAACTGGAGATACATTGTGTGATGAAAAACAACCAATTATTCTTGAGTCTATGAAATTAACTGCGCCAGTAATTGGTATTGCAATTGAACTTAAAACAA
>NZ_RYDJ01000111.1:0-1386 GCF_003970355.1 Flavobacterium bomense
GTCGTGGATGTTCTTCTCAACAAATACCAAATATCAAGGAGAAATTCAAAAATTACGAAAGTTTTTCCCAAGCTACTTTGGTAGATGTTTATACCGAAAAATCGCTTAAAGAAGCTTTGCATTATACAGTGAAATCATTTGCCAGTATTTATTTAGAAAATAAAAACGGAAAATTCATTATTCACAATCTTCCGGTTGAAGCCCAAGTATCGTGTATCAACGAAATTATGGTAGATGATTATGACAAAGATGGACATCTTGACGTATTAATAACCGGAAATATGTACAATTCTGAAGTAGAAACACCTCGAAATGATGCAGGTCACGGCTTGTTTCTAAAAGGAAATGGCAAAGGAAAATTCAAATCTATTGATCCTACACAAAGCGGATTTTTTACCCCGGGCGATGTGAAAAATATGGATTTAATTAGGGTTAAGGGAAAATCTTATTTCCTGTTGACTAAAAACAATTCGAATTTGCAAAGCGTCAAAATCAATTAAACTTTAAAATTGTAAAAAATTTCATCAGAGGGAAGTACCTATTATTTTAATTAATAATGGGTATTTTCTATCAAAAATTACTTTAATATTCAAAAAACACACCTTGTTTAGGCCGTAATTCGGTCTTTAACAGGGGTCAAAAATTATAAAAATGAAAAAAACATTTATAATGATTTTGTTTGCAAAAATTGCAAACAAAATTAGTCTATCTGTTATGTTATTTCTTCTTATTTCATTGGCAGTTTCAGCTCAAAAAATTAAGATTGAAGGAATAGTGATAGATTCAAATAATGCAGCTTTAGCTGCTGCAACGGTTCAAATATCAGGAAAAAATGAAGCGACTTTAACTAATGAGGAAGGCAAGTTTATTTTGCACACATCTTCTAAGTTCCCATTGACTTTGACCGTTGAAATGATAGGATACACCGCAAAAAGTATAGTTGTAAATGCCAATGAATTTATTACCATACAATTACAAGAAGTCACCAATGAGCTGGGAGAAATATTGATTTCCAGTGGGTATTTAACCCAAAAGAAGTCGGAGTTTTCAGGTTCTGTTTCAACAGTTTCCGCTAAACAATTGCAAAACAGACCTGCAACAAGTTTCGACCAATTATTGGGAGGACAAGGAACAGGAATAGACGTAATTCAATCTTCGGCGGTGCTCAATAACACTCCGGTAATTCGAGTTCGAGGATTAAACACCATTACATCTGGACTTTTTCCGTTGATAGTTATTGATGGAGTTGCTGTTTTCACGGGTTCGTTAGGCGGCTTTGTTGGAAACAATCCTTTGTCAGCTATAAATCCAAACGACATTCAGTCTATTGACGTGCTGAAAGATGCTTCTGCAGCAGCAATTTATGGTTCCAGAGCCGCTAATGGT
>NZ_RYDJ01000112.1:0-1381 GCF_003970355.1 Flavobacterium bomense
TATTGAAAAGCGAGATTTTTGTTTGCTAAAATCAATTCCGCCGTAAGAATTCCTCTTTCTTTGTATTGCAAGCCGAGTTCATTGTTTACTAATATTAAATCTTTTGAGTTTATTTCAATTTCCTCGTTTTTGCTTACAGATTTCTTGTTAGCTAAGATTAATTTTCTGGCGAGTTTAGTTTCCATCAAAGCGATGGATTCTTTCAAAATATCTTGTTCTTTAGTAGGTTTCATTAAAACTCCTATTTAATATATTTGTTAAAATAAACCCTTGAGATAAATTGTAATTTTTTTGAAACGAAAATAATGCAACAATAATTGAAACTGCCTTTAGAGTCTGACAAAGGTGAAAAACAACGACTATTATTCCTAGCATGTTTCGCTTTAGCACTATTAAAGTTGTCTTATTACAATCATCTACTTTCATATTGCCTTTTTCAAATCTTGTTGCACCATTATTTATAATCCTTTTTTTAAATAATAGATTATTTCACTTGATTTTTTGAAACCAATCCTTTGGCATCTTGCAAAAGGTTTTCATATTTGTCGGTTACATCTTCGTATAATTCTTCAAATTTTCCTTTCATATCATCTGCAAAACCTTTGCTTTTGTCCACGATTTTTTTTCTTGTTTTAGATCCTTTATCGGGTGCAAACAAAATTCCTGCCAATGCACCAGCGGCCAAGCCACCTAAAACTCCTAATAATACTTTACTTGAATTCATAATTTCTATTTTTTTCTATTTAATTTTTTTATAAACTTTTTCCTTGAATTAGTCGCAATAATACTGCAACGATGGCTATAACAAGAAGTATGTGAATGATTGATCCAGCGCTATAGGCAAAGAATCCAATGGCCCAAAAAATAACTAAAATCACTGCGATTGTGTAGAGTAAATTGCTCATAATTGTTGTTTTTTAAATTTATAAATGGAATAAATAAGTTCTCGTATTAAAACTTTTTTTTCTACGGAAACCCTTTTTTGGTTTCTAATTGATTACCATACAAAGTTGCAATAAATAGAATTTCAAACTGTTATATAACTTTTTGGATTAGTTACAACATTCACACATTTTGGGATGCTGCATTTGAATCTAATGAAAAAGGCGAAAATTAACTCGCCCTCTTACTATTTTTTATTATCAACTGTTAAATCTTTCAAGGCCTGACCTATTTCATCGGTATCGTGTTTGAATTCTCTTTTAAACGATTGCCAATCACTACTTACATCGTTTTTATAAGTATCCATTTTCATTTTAAGATCTTTGTTTTTTTGTTCTAAAACAGCAATATTTTCTTGATACTTTGAATCGATATCCTTTCCTGTTTTTTTAATTTTGAGCTTCAATCCAGCAATTCGTAAATCATTTATTCTAACTAT
>NZ_RYDJ01000113.1:0-1378 GCF_003970355.1 Flavobacterium bomense
ACCTCGACCGCGTTGCAAGATGATATTACCAGAAATCAGCTTTGGAAATTGAATTTGTGCCCGGATACCGAGGCAATAAACAAAGCAAAAAAGTACTGCGAGTCTCACAATTTTCATAGCTAATCAATTCAAAAAAGAATAAAATGGTTTTTGTGTCTAATTTTAACAATATAAATATAGTTTATAAATAGAATTACCAGCTCACAATAAGCTGGTAATTTTGTGTTTATTAAATTGCAACTTATTTTTAGGAAGTTATAAAAAGGTGTGATATATTAAAACCAGCAACAGTTATATCCTTATTATATTTTCATATTATTGTACGGATTGATGGTAACAATTGAGCCATCTTCATTGTACTTGATTTCAGTTACCTTAACAGATCTTAAATGTGTTACCCCTTTTGATAAGCTAGAATCATGATAGAATAAATACCATTTACCTTCTACTTCACAAATAGAATGATGCGAAGTCCATCCCACTACTGGTTCCAAAATTATTCCTTGATAGGTAAATGGGCCATAAGGAGAATCCCCGGTAGCATAACAAATCAAATGGGTGTCACCAGTTGAATAAGAGAAATAGTATTTCCCTTTGTATTTATGAACCCATGATGCTTCAAAAAATCTACGGTCATTATCTCCTGCTAACAAATTAGCTCCATTTTCATCCAGAATTTGAATTTCTTTTGGTTCTTCGGCAAGTTGTTTCATGTCGTCAGAGAGTAAAGCTACAATTGGACCTAAAGCCGGTTCATTCGCTAGTGGTTCTTCGTTCGCCTCTGAATATTGGTTGTTTCGATATTTTTGAAGTTGACCACCCCAAATACCACCAAAATACATATAATATTTGCCGTCTTCATCTTCATAAATGGCTGGATCAATAGTATAACTTCCTTTAATAGCTTCTGGTTCAGGAGTAAATGGGCCAGTTGGAGAGTCACTTATTGCAACACCAATTTGGAAAATATCATTGGCACGTTTGGCAGGGAAATACAAATAGTAATTGCCGTTTTTATGAGCAGCATCGGGAGCCCACATTTGACGTTCAGCCCAAAGTACATCTTTTACGTGTAGCGCAACACCATTATCAACAGTAACTGCATCAACATTATCCATCGAAAGAACATGATAATCTTCCATTCCAAAATGGTCACCATTATCATTAAAAGGAATTTCAGCATCAATATCGTGCGACGGATAAATATATATTTTACCATCAAATACGTGAGCCGATGGATCAGCAGTATATATGTGTGAAACTAGGGGTTGAGAAATTGCGGTTTTATTGATTTCTTCAAAATCAATTTGTTTAATATTATCTTCGGGCATTGTTATGTATTTATATTTAATTTATTTTAATCTTCTTTCTTTCAAAT
>NZ_RYDJ01000114.1:0-1375 GCF_003970355.1 Flavobacterium bomense
TCGTTTGTACCCTTTGTCGCCAGGACCTTTCCCGTCTCCGTGACCAATAAGAAAGGTTTTTCCGTTGAAAGTGTATTCTTGATTATCACGAAATGTAGGAATATCTAGCACTTTCTGGAAATAATCATTCATCCATAAATCATGGTTGCCCACAAAGAAATAAATGGGAATGCCACTATCTCGAATTTCGGCCAATTTGCCCAAAACTCGAATATAACCTTTGGGAACTACGGTTTTATATTCGAACCAGAAATCGAATAAATCACCTAACAAGAAAATGGCTTCAGCGTCTTTTTTGACTTCGTCGAGCCAAGCCACGAATTTTTGTTCTCTAGGGAAACTCAATTCAGGTGTTGGCGCACCAAAATGCTGGTCCGAGGCGAAATATATTTTTTTGTTGGGCGTCATTTGATAAATACTGATTTATAAATATCGAGATTCGGAATTTGGACTCGAGCCATAGTGAACAGGTATAGCAATTTCAATTTATGGAATTTCTAATTTAATTATCACTGGCAAACCATTCGGCGAATGAAGATTCCGTTTCTTGTAATTTCAATGAAAAAAGTTTAATGTTTTGAGGCAATCTGCCGATAATTCTTTTCGAAAAATCGACTACCATATTTTCGCTTGTTGGCTGATAATCGACTAAAATTACGTGGTGACCACGAGATTCTAATTCTTTGGCCAATTCGAGATGAGGCGTATTTTTATTAAAAACGGAGGCGTGATCAAACTGATCGACGATTTCCTCTTTTACTATTTTTTTTAAATCGGTAAAATCAATTACCATCCCATTTTTTACGTTTGTCACATCATTTATAGGTTCGCCAATAACGGTAACCGACAATTTATAACTGTGTCCGTGTACGTTTTTGCACTTGCCATCATAACCGTATAGGGCGTGACCGGTTTCGAAACCAAACTGCTTTGTAATCCTGATTTTGCTCATTCTATTTTTATTTGAGTACAAATTTAGTCAATTTACTTGTTTCTGTCTGCTTTTTTCGCCCGATAATACATCCAATAAGCAACAACCACCAATAAAAAAAGGGTAAAAACGAACCAATGAGTACTCCAAATTGATAACCATTATCGGGAGAATTTTTTAATTTTTCTTCAATATTGGTTTGTTGCAAAAGTAAAATAAGCTGTGTCATTGCTTATTTTTTAAATTGATTCAAAGCTTTTTTAGAAAAATCCGACAGCACTAATTTTCCCGAAATTTCGGCTCTTTCGTATAATAAAGTCTTCCAATTTTCGGTTCCTTCCCAAAACATTTTTTTCATTTCGACCAAGGTTTCTGGGTTGTAATTTGCTAATTTATTGGCGAAAGCCGAGATTTCTGAATCTAATTCGGTTGTGGTTTCAAATA
>NZ_RYDJ01000115.1:0-1372 GCF_003970355.1 Flavobacterium bomense
GGTTATGCTTTCTGGCGAAACTGCTGCTGGTCTTTATCCTGTTCAAGTTATCGAAAAAATGACTCAAATCATTGAAGCGGTAGAAGATTCTCCACTTATCAAAGTGCCACAAAATACCCCACAAGTAAGAACAAACCGTTTTATTACCAAAACAATTTGTCATCACGCGGCACTTACTGCAAACATTATCGAAGCAAAAGCAATTTGTACTTTGACTAATAGCGGTTATACTGCTTTCCAAATTTCGGCTTGGAGACCATCAGCTCATATTCTTGTTTTTACCTCTAATAAAAGAATCCTTACGCAACTCAATTTGTTATGGGGAGTAAAATCTTATTTTTATGATAAAATGAAAAGTACCGATGATACTATTGCCGATGTAAATGAAATAGCAAGAGAAAAAGGGTTTGTAACCAAAGGAGATTATCTTATCAATTTGGCCGCGATGCCATTAAAAGATAAAGGAATGGTAAACACTTTAAGAGTTTCGGAAATTTTATAATTCATAAAATTTACATACCATCAAATCCGCCTTTTTTAGCAATATTCAAGGCGGATTTTTTTTGGTCTTAATTTAATTTTTAAACTATCTTTGATAAAACTAAATCTGAAATACTATGGCATTCGAATCGAAAAATCCTTTTTTAAACCATAAATCATTTTCCGCTACATCGGCATCTACTGATAGCAAAGTACATAATGCAACACTTATTGATTATAACCAAGACATGACATTGGCAGGAACAATCAATAAAACTTTAATTTTATTTTTGTTGCTTACCGCATCAGCAATCGTTGTTTGGTGGATGGCTTTTAATGGCATGAACCCAATGTTACCCACTATTGGTGGCGCCATCGTAGGATTAATTTTGGTAGTAATTGCAGCATTTAAACCTCAATATTCACCCGTTTTAGCTCCAGGTTACGCCTTGTTCGAAGGATTATTTATTGGTGGAGTTTCTGCCATTTTTGAAGCCAAATATCCCGGAATTGTGATTCAGGCTGTAGGAGCCACATTTGTAACGTTTGCCGTTTGTTTGGGATTATATAAATTCAAAATTGTAAAAGTAACCGAACAATTCAAATCTGTAGTTGTTGCTGCGACACTTGCCATAGCAACTTATTATCTGATTTCTTGGATGTTTTCTATGTTTACCAGCTTTGTACCTGTACATTATGGCAATTCGATGATGAGCATTGGAATTAGTGTTTTTGTAATTGTAATTGCTGCTTTAAATTTGTTTTTAGACTTTGACCGAATGGAAAAAGGAGTAGAACAAAAAATGCCAAAATTTATGGAATGGTTCGCCGCAATGGGATTAATCATCACCTTGGTTTGGTTGTATATTGAGTTTTTAAGATTGCTATCTAA
>NZ_RYDJ01000116.1:0-1366 GCF_003970355.1 Flavobacterium bomense
CGATGTAAATTGCTACTTTCATGAAGTGGATTTTGAACATTTAAAAATACAAAAATTAAATGATTCCTCGTTTGTAGTAATTTATTTTTATTTATTAGTTTTATGTAGGTAAATCATTAAGTTTGAATGATAATTGCAAAAGCTCGTGAATTGCTTAAAGCAAACCGGATTTGGGTGAAATCGATAAAAATGAAAAAATAGTATTAGAGAATTGCCTAGATTTGAGAAATAATTGTGGACACCCAGGACAATATAAACCAAAAGAGTTTAAAGCACTAGCTTTTTTAGAGGATCTCATTACAATTCTATTTGATAAATAATCAAAACTTCACTGCTGCTCGTCCAATGTCATTAAGTTAAGCTTTATTTGTCATTCTGACGAAGGAAGAATCTCGTGTTAGTTGCTCATGTTGGTTGAGATTCTTCCTTCGTCAGAATGACAAAATCATCGACAAAATCCCTTAACTTAATGACATTGGGTACTCCTCTGCGACAGGTACCAACTTAAATTAATAATCAAATCATAGCGTTTGCAACGCTGTTTGTTACCCAGCTATCAAAATTATTCACTAAACTAATACCTCTCAATACGTCCTTCCCTACGGAAATTCTCCGACTTTGAGGAGGTGTGAGTCAGTCTGTGACTGACTAAAAATTCAAATATTCTAAAAACAAAACCCTTTGCCACTCCATAAATAATCAATAAATTAGCCACATGAAATTTTATATCAATAGACAATGAAAAATACTGCGCTGACGCACATACACGAGATTTTGGGAGCCAAAATGCTTCCTTTTGCTGGATACAATATGCCTATTTTATATGAAGGAGTTAATGCGGAACACGAAGTAGTTCGCAATGGTGTGGGCGTTTTTGATGTGTCGCATATGGGCGAATTCTTGCTAACGGGACCAAATGCTTTGGCTTTGATTCAGAAAGTGACTTCGAATGACGCTGCTACTTTAACTAACGGTCGAGCGCAATATTCGTGCTTACCGAACAACGATGGCGGAATTGTTGATGATTTATTAGTTTACAAAATAAAAGACGAGCAATATTTACTAGTCGTAAACGCTTCGAATATAGAAAAAGACTGGGATTGGATTTCAAGCTATAACGATTTGGATGTAGAAATGAAAAACCTTTCGGATGATTATTCTCTGCTGGCCATTCAAGGACCAAAAGCCTTAGAAGCGATGCAATCCTTGACATCGATAGATTTGTCGGCTATTCAATACTATCATTTTGAAGTGGGTGATTTTGCAGGAATCGAACATGTGATTATCTCTGCAACAGGATATACTGGTTCTGGTGGTTTCGAGATTTATTGCAAAAACTCGGAAGTAGAACAAATCTGGAATAAAG
>NZ_RYDJ01000117.1:0-1365 GCF_003970355.1 Flavobacterium bomense
AATGTCTAATTTATCTTCAGCATATAAAATACTGGCGTTAGAATCACCTGTTCCGTATATATAAGTGAAGCCTTTTTCTTTACCGTAGGCTTTGATGGTTTTTTTTACGTTTAAAACTAAACTGTCCATCTCAGTACCTCCTTCTTGTTGCAATTGTTGAGAAAGTGCTTGTTGAGCCTGAGCTAATTGTTGCTCTCGTTTTTGTAATTCAGCTCCTTTTTGTTGTGCCCAAGCTTGTCCATTGGCTTGTGCTTGTGCTTGAAAATTTTGAGCTTCTTGCTTAAATCTGTCTATTTCCGCTTGGAGTTGTCTTCCTTTCTCTTCTCCTTTTGCTTTATACTTGGCATCTAGATCTTTTGTGGCTGTATATTCTTTCATTAAAACCGAAGTATCTACATAAGCGGTTTTTACTGCTGCAACTTCTGCTGCTTGTTTATTGCAAGAAACAATCGAAATTGCAATTGCAATAATTACTATTATTTTTTTACTCATCTTTTTAATATTTGTTTTTAGGTGTTCGTGAATTTTCAATTTCATTATTTTTTTTTTTCTAATTTTTAAAGATTGACAACAAAAATATAAAAAAATTAGTAGCATTGTTATAAAGTTCGAAAAATGCTACACTATTTATGATATAAGAATTTACTATTAAAACAACAAGTATAATAAACAATCGCTATTAGAAACGAATTTCACAGCTTTCGAATAAGCGATTTTGTAAAAAATCTGAATTCATCTACTCCTTTGAGCCAAAAACATCGCTTAAAAGCGCTTAAAATGAGTTGCGCTTGTTTTTCAGGATGTAAATGTGTGACGAATACTCAAAATCTTTCTTCGCTTTCCAATTTGACTGTAATCCTGTAAAAAACGCCTTCATGAAATTCATTTTCCCTGATTTGTATTTTTCAGAAAGTAAACTCACATAAAAGGAATCAAATTTCATTGGTAAGACTTTTTCTAAAATCATTTCTTCTTTTTCGAAAAGTATTTTTATGGCTGTTTTAGAAAAATGCCAAAAGTGAATTGGCACATCAAAAGCTGCCCAAAATTTTCCGTAGTGTTTTGCATCGAAAGATTTAAAATTGGGAACGGCAATAATTAATGTTCCTGTTGGTTTTAATAATCGTTTCAATTCTTTAATTTGTTTGTCCAAATCCGGAACGTGTTCTAAAACGTGCCACATCGAAATCACATCAAAAGAATGACTGTCCAATTCAGATGTTTCTTCTACAAATGAAACGCCTTTGCTTTTTGCAATTGCTTTCGCTCTGTCACTTGGCTCCACTCCTATTGTTTCCCAACCAGCATTTTTTGCCACAGACAAAAAGTCTCCTGTTCCTGCTCCAATGTCCAAAATCCTTCCTT
>NZ_RYDJ01000118.1:0-1361 GCF_003970355.1 Flavobacterium bomense
TCCGTGAATAATAATACCTTCCCATTATTGATCAATCCGGGAAAAAACGCAGGAACATCAACCAAGACTAGTAATGGAATGTTGAAACAATCGCAAAAACGAGTGAAACGAGCTGCTTTTTTTGAACTTCTAACACCCAAAACACCAGCTAGAAAAAGTGGTTGATTAGCAGTAACCCCCACACTTCTTCCCGCTAATCTTGCAAAACCTACGATGATATTTTCGGCATAATTTTTATGAATTTCATAAAACGAATCTTCATCAATAATTCCCGAAATGACTTCGTGCATATCGTACGGTTTATGTGTACTATCTGGAATAATAGTCTCTAAATTCATTCGTATTTCGTCTCCTAAAACATAAGGAAATTTTGCATAGAGTTTGTTTATTACTTTGTAAACTCCAACCTCAAAACCCATTTCTTCTAACAAAACATCCAAGGGATTTGAAATAGCAACTTGATAAATGTTGTTATTGACTTTGATGGTATATTTTTTTTTATAGAAATGGGAATAGATAATTTCAGTTATGAAAGGGGGTTTATTTTGAAGAATGTGAAACTTGTTTTTTCAACACTAACAGCGTCTAATTTTGAGGTGTTTTCGGTATTGAAATCAAACTCAAAAGTTCCGTTAACTTTAACTTTAAAATCGGAACTCATAATTGTAAATATTATAAAATAAATTTAACAATAAAATTTCAATATTTAACAGTCAATATTACATTTACAAAGTCTATAAAATACTATTTAAAAAACGTATAAATTTATACAATTCCCTGATTTCTATTGAAATATAATGACGAAGGTAATGAATTCTAAAAGAATTTTCCAGTTTTAAAAACTTAAAAGTTAAAGCAAATTGAAATTATAATTTCTTCTCTAAGTCAAATTTTAAATCAATTTCTACTGTTTCAGCAATTTTACTTTTAACTACCGAAGGTATTTCAATATTATAATCTAAAGGTTTTACTTTTAATTTGCAGGTTGTAATTAGTTTTTCTCCAGATTTCACAAAAGTGATTTTAGTTTTCACTTTTTTGGTAACTCCATGTAAAGTTAAATCGCCTTCAACATCAAAAGTGGATTTTGCAGATGCTGCTTTTGAAACATCAAAATTAGTGATTTTTCCTTTGAATGATGCTTTTGGAAATTGATCACTTTCGATGTAATTCTCATTAAAATGTTCTTCCATTAATGGCACTTTAAATCTAAACCCCTTAACCAAAGCTAAAGCTGCGATTTCACCAGATGAAGTATCAAAAAGACAAGAAACTGTGTTATTCTTAGCCGCAACCTCCTCAAAAGCTGGCATTGATGCTTCAAATTTAATTTCGCCAGAGCGAGTCATTAACTTTTGAGA
>NZ_RYDJ01000119.1:0-1359 GCF_003970355.1 Flavobacterium bomense
ATTTGCCACAAGATAGGGCCAAAAGAATTTCGAGTTTGTTGCAACCCAAAAATAATTGGACAAAAAAAGAAGTAGGAGAAATGTTGAATGATAATACGTCTTCGATTACGCCAAGTATTGCGACCAATTTAATATCTGCATTAGATTCTAAAGCTTTTTCGAGTAGCGAAAAACAAGCAATTTCGATTTTAAAAAAATGGAATGGTTCCAATAATTTAAAAGATATTGCGCCAACAATTTATCAGAAATGGATATACAATTATTTGAAAAACACCTTTCAAGATGAATTGGGCGAAACGGATTTTAATATGCTTTTGAGTACACATATTGTCAAACAAATTATTGAACCGCAAAGCAGAAACGAAAGTTCCATTTGGTGGGATGATGTTGCTACAAAAAATAAAAAAGAAACCAGAACAGAAATTCTAAATAAATCCTTTCACGAAGCAATATCTGCACTTGAAAATCAATTGGGAAAAGAAGTGGATTCCTGGACTTGGAACAGAGTTCACACACTGGAACATCAGCATCCTTTGGGTCAAGTTGCCGCTTTGAGAAGTGTCTTTAATGTGGGGCCTTTTGAAGTTCCAGGTTCAACGGAAGTCATTAATAATCTGTTTTTTAATTTCACAAATGCCGGCGAATATCAAGTAAAAGGCGGGCCATCCACCCGAAGAGTTATTGATTTTTCGGATATAGAAAACAGTATGAGTATTTTGCCTACTGGCCAATCTGGGAATCCATTCAGTAAACATTACAACGACCAAGCAGAAATGTATAACACTGGCAAGTTCAGAAAAATGAAATTGAACAAGGAAGAGATTATTAAGACTTCGACGAAATTGGTTTTCATTCCAAAATAATTTAACCCTGACAGGGTTCAAAACCCTGACAGGGTTAAATTTATTCTTCCTCCCGATGCACTTTCATAAAATCGAAAGCGGGAGTGCAAATGGCGATATATTCGCAAGATTCTTCAAACGGGTTCGAGTATTGAACTCTTGTATTTTTCTCAATTTTTATAGATTGACCCGCTTCAAGAACCACAGTTTCTCCTTCGATTATAAATTGTTTTTTACCAGAAATAACATAGGTGTATTCTTCAAATTCTGGGGTTTGAAACGGTTCTTTCCAATGTGGTGGTGCAATCATATGCGCAATAGAAATTGCCGGATTGTCTGTAGTTGGAATCCCGTGATGCTCTTCGATGAGTTTTCCATCATTAGTTGGAACTACAAAAGGCGATTTTTGAATAAAGTATTTTTTCATTTTTTGTTATTGCGAGGCACGCGGCAATCTCATTTAGGTTAATCTGTTTTATTTATTTATTACAATTGCCATTACAATTGCCATTCAAAT
>NZ_RYDJ01000011.1:0-123623 GCF_003970355.1 Flavobacterium bomense
AAAGGACTGTTGATTCATATCTTCGGAAAAATCGCTTCCGCTTTTATAAACTTAACATTTTAACCCTTGATTCGCATTATCAATGTTATTATAAGCATAATCCAAGTTATAACACTCATCACCCAGGCCCTTGAGATAAGTTTTTGATTAAAAGTATTGCTGATGAAATAGCAATAAGTGATAGAATTACTAAAGTTATATTTTTTCTGACAGCCATTTGAACAATGCTATGATGGTCCATTAATGGATTTTTCCACAAAAAAGTATAATATTGATTGCAAGTTAAATAGACAAAAAACCATATTAAAATACCGAGGCAAATCTGAATTCCAGATAGTATAATTTCAAACATTCTCCAATTATGTTTCATTGACTTCCGCTAAATTAAACATTGTGCATTCTCATTTTTGTTGGTACTGAATATGTTCTTTGGCGAACTGGATAGAGGATTGATAGCTATTTTTTGGATTTACTTCTTCACCAACTCAAACACCAAAACCTGCGTTTTTTGTTTATCTGAAAAATTATTATCTGAAATGAAAATAATAGATTGATTACCATTTGCCAATTTTGGACCAAAAGTAAGTCCTTCGATATTATCAATAAAAATTCCCAAATCATCCATGTTAAGTACCAGTTTTTTAGAAGCCAATTCGAATTTTTGATTTTGCAAAGAGCTGTAGTTTTTTATATTAGTTGCTTTTTTTAAATCACACATAAATACTTTAACCGAACAGGCTTGTGTCCCGGTAGAATAGGAGCGTTCCACAACCAGCAATTGGTTTTTACCATAATACTGAATTGCCGAAACGCCATTTACACCAAAAGCACCTTTCGGAACAGGTTCATGAGCAATAGGTTCCAGTTTATAGCCGTATTGAGCGGTGTTCTTTTTTGTTTTGGCATCAAATTGATACAGCCGAATCAAACCGCCTTTGCTAGTATTGGCTTGGTCGCCATCTTCAAATAATGGTTCTTCAATATTGGTATAGACATTTTTATAGTTTTTGTCAAAAGTAATTCCTTCTAAAGTGCCGTTGTTTCGCGGACCTTTTTCCAGTTTCTGCATTTTTAAATTTTCCGGTAAGGTGACATTGCCTAGAAAATCACCTTTTAAATTCATGAAATTTAGAGAAGGATCTTGTAAAATTTCTTTATCTGCTGTTAGCACTCGAGCGCCTTCGCTACTCCAAACCAAAGTGTTCGTTTTTGGATTGAATCGGATGTCTTCCGGGTCTGCTGAAGTAGTTGGCATGGTGTTCCAATTGCCAAACGCTTTCCCAGTTGCATTTTTTAAAGTGGTGACACTTTGGAAATCAATACGTTCAACTTTATTTTCGAGCAAATGAATTTTTGCCGTATAAAATCTTGAATTGTTAAACATGGATCTATCGTCACTGATCAAATAATACAAATCATTCTTGGCATCATAATCGATTCCGGACAATCCGCCCACTTTTGTGTTTTGAAACGTTTCCTCAAAAGGAATTTCAATGGAACTGATTAGTTTTAAACTTGGGGTTGACTTGTTGTCAGCTGTTTGCTTTAAATTGGAACAAGAAATGAGGAAAGCTTGTAAAACGACAAGTAATAATAAATTGCGCATATAATAATTTGTTGCTGTTTGCAAAAAGGAACATATTTTGGATTAAACCCACTTTAAAAACTATGAATTGTCCGTTTGACTTTTCTCAAGATTGCGGAAGTAGTCAATTTTGTAATTAAACATTTCAGCCATATTTTTTGCCCGAAGTTTAGCTTCGTCGGCTAATGGACCAGAAAATAAGTTGTCAGTTGTTTCAGTGAAAATTTGCATCCAGCGGTCAAAATGTTCTTTGGCGACCGGTAATTGTTTGTGTGGTGGAAATGGACTTCCGGAATAGGAATGCACTTCAAGTAAAATAGTTTGCCAAAAGCGATACATTTTTTCTAAATGTTCCGGCCAGCGATTGCCTATTTTTTCGTTGAATATGGGTCCGATAAATTCGTCTTTTTGAACTTTAGAATAAAAAGTATTCACTAGTAATTTGATATCTTCGAATGTGGAAATGTCGTTAAATTGTGCCATAATTAGGTATAAAAAAAGCCTACGCAAAGGTAGGCTTTTATGTTGAAATGTGATGGTAAACTATTTTACTTTGGGCGGAAATTGTTCAAGAATTTTTGCCACAAATTCGTTGATTTGTTTTTCTTTTTCACTTCGGGTTTCGGTCAAATAACCAACTCCTTCGCCTTGCCAAACCAATTCTTTTTTCTTGGCATCAATTAAATCAATATACAATGTCCCTTCTGTTGATGAGGAAACAAAACTGCTGCGGCCTCCCCAAAAGTAAGGATTCCATCCCCAACCCCATCCGTAACCCCATCCTGCGTTGAACTGATTTACGTCAGTGCGTTCTCTTTCTTTAGTTAATATATTAATCAGCAAATCTGGATTTTCACTTTTGGTCATTCCTTTTTTGCTTAATTCTCGATCTATGGCATTGAGTATTCTTTTTTTGTCCAATTCTGATATTTCAACTCGATCTATGCCTTTTTTATGAAAAGCATACGTTTTGTATGGAGTAAAATCGACATTATTATCATAATCAGAATATACTTTTACGGAAGCGCAAGAGGCAAATACTAAAAGTAGAAATGCGAGAAGGAGTTTAATTGCTTTCATGACCTGTTTTTTTTGATTACTAAATGTTTATTAAAGATACGTTCAAATTTTTAAAAATCCAACAAATTGTCAGCGACTATATTAGGGATGGTTACTTTCAATAAAGGTTCCGTTTGCATCGCTCTTTTTATTGCAAATACTGCTCCTTCATTTCTAGCCCAGCTTCTTCTGGAAATTCCGTTGTTGACATCCCAGAAAAGCATTGATGCTAAACGTCTTGACGCTTCCTTTGAACCATCAAGAACCATACCAAATCCGCCGTTTATTACCTCTCCCCAGCCCACGCCACCGCCATTGTGAATGGATACCCAAGTGGCTCCACGAAAGCTGTCTCCAATGACGTTTTGTATCGCCATATCGGCGGTAAATCTTGAGCCATCATAAACGTTAGAAGTCTCTCTGTATGGAGAATCGGTGCCGGAAACATCATGGTGATCGCGACCTAAAATTACGGTTTCTATTTCGCCTTTGGCAATAGCCTGATTGAAAGCTTCGGCAATATTTACGCGTCCTTCAGCATCTGCATAAAGGATTCGTGCTTGTGAGCCTACAACCAATTTGTTTTCTTGTGCGCCTTTTATCCAATGAATATTGTCTTGTATTTGTTGCTGAATTTCTTCGGGAGCTGTTTTGGACATTTCTTCCAAAACCTGGCAAGCAATTACATCTGTTTTGGCTAAATCTTTTGGTTTTCCCGAAGCACAAACCCATCGGAAAGGGCCAAAACCGTAATCAAAACACATGGGTCCCATGATATCCTGTACATAACTCGGATATCTGAAATCGATGTGATTCTCTGCCATGACATCTGCACCGGCACGGGAAGCTTCCAGTAAGAAAGCATTTCCATAATCAAAGAAATACGTTCCTTTGGCAGTGTGTTTATTGATTGCTGTCGTATGACGTCGTAATGTTTCTTGTACTTTTGTTTTAAATAAATCAGGAGTTGATGCCATCATTTCATTGGCTTCTTCAAAGGAAATGTCAGCAGGATAATAGCCACCTGCCCAAGGATTGTGTAGCGAAGTTTGATCTGATCCTAAATCAATATGGATGTTTTCCTGGTCAAATTTTTCCCAAACCTCAACCACATTTCCAAGATATCCGATGGACACAATTTCATTATTGGTTTGCGCCAAAGCGACTCTTTTTACCAGCGCATCAATATTTTCAATCACTTCATTAATCCATCCTTGACTGTGGCGAATATGTGTAATTTTAGGGTTTACTTCGGCACAAACGGTGATACAACCGGCAATATTTCCGGCTTTAGGTTGTGCGCCAGACATTCCGCCCAAACCAGAAGTAACAAATAATCCGCCCTTTGGACTGCGTTTTATTTTACGAAAACCATTCAAAACCGTGATAGTTGTTCCGTGTACAATTCCTTGCGGGCCAATATACATGTAACTTCCGGCGGTCATTTGGCCGTATTGAGAAACGCCTAAAGCATTCATTTTTTCCCAATCATCCGGTTTAGAATAATTAGGGATTACCATGCCGTTTGTTACTACAACTCGTGGCGCTTCTTTATGCGAGGGAAATAATCCCATTGGATGCCCGGAATACATCGTCAATGTTTGCTCATCGGTCATTTCTGATAAGTATTGCATCGTCAATAAATACTGTGCCCAGTTTTGGAATACAGCTCCATTGCCGCCATAGGTTATCAATTCGTGCGGATGTTGTGCCACGGCGGAATCCAGATTGTTTTGAATCATCAGCATAATTGCTTTGGCTTGTTCGCTTTTTCCAGGATATTCATTTATTGGACGCGCACGCATTTCATAATCGGGACGAAAGCGATACATATAAATACGGCCGTATATTTCTAATTCTTGTCGAAATTCTTTTATTAGCTCATTATGATGTTTTGGTTCAAAATAACGCAAAGCATTACGAAGGGCTAATTTTTTTTCTTCATTCGAAAGGATTTCTTTACGCTTTGGTGCGTGATTGATGTCTATATCGTATGGTTTTGGTTTTGGTAAAACCGATGGGATTCCTTGTTGTATTTGTTCTTGAAAAAGGGTCCTGGTTTCTGAAATCGGAATTGTGGTAGGAGTTATGTGAGGTGAATTAGTCATAGTAATGTAAGCTTTTATTATTCATAATCTCTTCTTTTTCCCCCTTTGGGGGTTAGCGGGCTTTTATACGGACAATGGCGACAGCCACTTTTACAGCAATAACCCCGTTTTAAATGGTGTTTTTCAGTAAAACATTTATAGCCTTCGGGTGTGTAATAGAAATCTTCCCCTTCTATTAATTTATTTTCAGTACTTTGGTCCATCATATTTGGTATTGTGCGATTGCAGGCGTCATTCGATTTCGTTCAATTGCTAAATTGGGATTCAAATGATTGCGCTTTTTCATTAAAAAGCACCATTTTAGTAGTACAAATTTATAATTTTATAGCGAATGTTTCTGATTGTTTCTAAATATTTAATTCCAAAAGGATATCATGGATTAGAGATGAAAAACGATTTCCATGAGTTGTCACTTCCAGCTGGTGTCAATAATACCCAGTTTGAAATTACCTTTAAAAACAATTCCCGTTTAGGAGTTGAAGAGGCAGTGCGTAAAAATTTTGTAATTTATCAAAACAATTCTGCAAAAGATCTAAAAATCAGTAATCTCTTGTTATTGGATCTTGTTGCTTGTGGTTTATATGATGTAGCCGGAAAATTGATTTTTTAAGAAAGAAAATTCGGGAGTTAATACCTGCTATGCGTTTTCTACTGCGGGTCTTTGCGATGGTATTTACATTGTAAAATTAGCTACAAAAGACAAAATAGAGGTGGTCAGAAAATTATAATTAAAAATTAAATCCACTTGAAAAGAATTAATACAAAATGCAATCTATAAAGGTTGTATTTTTTTATATATAAATTTACCTTTGTGTCAAAAAATATTCGTTTGAATCAAAAGGTAATTACAGCATTTCCGAACTCTATTTCAGTAACCATCAAACGAGAAGATTTGATTCATCCTTTTGTTTCCGGAAATAAGTTTAGAAAACTGAAATACAATTTGCTTGAAGCCAAAAAAAACGAGCAGACCACATTGCTTACTTTTGGAGGTGCTTTTTCCAATCATATAGCAGCTGTGGCTTATGCGGGAAAAGAAAAAGGATTTAAAACCATCGGGATTATCCGTGGTGAGGAATTAGAAAGTAAAATCTCAGAGAATCCAACATTAATTTTCGCTCAAAATTGTGGAATGCAACTGGAATTTATTTCAAGAGACGCGTATCGGTTAAAAAGTGATGACTCATTTTTGGAGAAATTAAAACAACAATTCGGTCGTTTTTATCTCCTGCCGGAAGGCGGGACTAATGATCTTGCTATCAAGGGATGTGAGGAAATTCTAACTCAGGAAGATGCTCAATTTGATTATATTTGTTGTGCGATAGGAACTGGCGGTACCATTTCCGGTATCATAAACAGTGCTTTGCCGCATCAAAAAGTTTTAGGGTTTCCGGCCTTAAAAGGCGACTTTTTGAAAGAAGAAATTCGTAGTTTTGTACAAAATGAAAACTGGGAGTTCATTACAGACTATCATTTTGGGGGCTACGGAAAAGTTAATGAAGCATTAATCGGGTTTATCAATTCATTTTATAAGCAAAATAAGATTCCTTTAGATCCAATTTACACGGGAAAGATGGTTTTTGGTGTTATAGATCTAATTCAAAAAAACTATTTTCCTGCCCAATCAAAAATTTTACTAATTCATACGGGCGGAATTCAGGGAATTCAGGGAATGAATATGAAACTTCGGAACAAACAATTACCAATAATTGAGATCAATGATTAAGAAAATCCTACTGCTATTTATACTAATAACTTTGGTGAGTTGTAATGCCACTAAACCAATTATTGTTACTACCAAAAAAGCGCCTTCAAAATCAAAAATTGCTACGACGGCTAAAAAGGGATATGAAAAGAAAACCAAAACAGTACGTGCCACCGCAGGAAAATCATCAAGTAAAGAACTGAATAATAGTGAAACGGAAGAGATTGTTTCAACTTCAAAAACAATAGTTACAAATGATGTGATTGTAACCTACGTTTCCATATTCAAAGATATTGCAATGGGCAATATGAGGAATTATGGTATTCCTGCAAGTATTATTTTAGCGCAGGCCATTTTAGAGTCTGGTGCCGGGAAGGGTAATTTGGCTTTAAATGCGAACAATCATTTTGGAATAAAATGCCATGTAGGCTGGACAGGTGAAAGTATCAGGCATGATGACGATGCTGCACAGGAATGTTTTAGAAAATATGACAATCCATCAGAATCATTTAAAGATCACGCTTTATTTTTAACAGGAAGAAGCCGCTATGCTGGATTATTTGAATTCTCAAAAGGCGATTATAAAGCTTGGGCCAAAGGCTTAAAAGCCGCCGGATATGCCACAGATCCTAAATATCCGGATAAATTGATTTCGTATATTGAACGCTACAATTTGCATGAATATGACAATCAGGTTCTGGATATTAATTATGTGTCCAATGAAAAACAAATGATAACAGAATTAACGGTTGAATCCAGAAATACAATCCCTAAGGGGCTGGATTCCTATGTGGTTCAAAAAGGCGATACGCTATATTCTATTTCGAAAAAATTCGAATTAAAGATTGAGGATTTAAAACAAAAAAACAACCTCTCGGACAATGCCCTTTCTATTGGACAAAAACTGGTAGTAAAATAATTTTAAAATAACGATAATTCATAATTTCATACATGTTATATAAAAGAAGTAGTCAGCTTTTTGCTGAAGCAGAAAAAGTAATTCCTGGTGGCGTAAATTCACCTGTAAGAGCGTTTAAAGCAGTGGGAGGAACTCCTATTTTTGTCAAAAGTGCCAAAGGTGCTTATTTGTACGATGAAGACGGCAACCGTTTGATTGATTATATCAATTCATGGGGACCAATGATTTTAGGACACGCTTACGAACCGGTTGTGAACGCCGTGATAGAGAAAGCGAAGTTGGGAACCTCGTTTGGGATGCCCACAGAATTAGAAACACAAATTGCTGCTTTAGCCGTTGCTATGGTTCCAAATATCGATAAAATTAGATTTGTAAACTCTGGTACCGAAGCCTGTATGAGCGCTGTACGGCTGGCTCGTGGTTTTACAAAAAAAGATAAAATAATCAAATTTGCAGGTTGTTACCACGGACATTCGGATTCGTTTTTGATACAAGCCGGAAGTGGAGCCATTACTTTTGGTTCGCCAAACAGTCCTGGTGTTACAGCAGGGACGGCCAAAGATACTTTGCTGGCACGATACAATGATTTAGAAAACGTAGCCACTTTAATAGATGCGAATAAAAATGAAATTGCTGCTATAATCGTGGAACCTGTTGCGGGGAATATGGGTTGTATTCCGCCTAATAAAGGCTTTCTGGAAGGCTTACGCCAATTGTGTACCGACAACGGAATTCTCTTGATTTTTGATGAGGTAATGACCGGATTCAGACTCGCTGCTGGTGGTGTTCAGGAATTATTGCATGTAACGGCTGATATCGTTTGTTTTGGGAAAGTAATCGGTGGAGGATTGCCTGTTGGTGCATTTGCCGCCCGAGCAGAAATCATGAATTATCTTGCTCCGTTAGGTCCTGTGTATCAGGCAGGAACATTGTCTGGAAATCCATTGGCAATGGCCGCAGGATTAGCCATGTTACAAGCTTTAGACAGTGATCGTACTATTTTTAAAAGACTAGAAGAGAAAACAGCGTATTTGGCGGCAGGAATTGATAAAGTGCTGAAAGCAAATGATGTTACATTTACAATCAACACTATTGGCTCAATGATTTCGGTTCACTTTGATGCGGCTCCGGTTGTAGACTTTCAAACGGCTGCAAACGGCGACAACGAAACGTTCAAGAAATTCTTTCACGGATTATTGCAGGAAGGAATTTATATTGCGCCATCCGCTTACGAAACGTGGTTTATTACGGATGCATTAACGTATGCAGATTTAGATTTCACCATTCAAGCGATAGCTAAAGTTTCGAAAACATTTTAAATCAAAAAAGCCCCAAATTTTGGGGCTTTTTTATGAAGTAAGATGAAATAAGTAAGTCGAAAGTTTAAAAGGCGTAAAGTCAAAAGAATTAACTTTAAGTAAAATAGTTTTAAATCAGATTGTTATATAATTTTATCCTGATTTTAAAATACGACATTATACCATGGTTATTACTTAGTTTAAGTGAAAGGATTATTTTTTATTACCCGTTTCTACTGGTTTTTTGTTTTTATGATGCATCATTCTTTTTTTCATTCCGTGATGTTTGTTCCCTTTCATTTCATCCCATTTTTTATATTGGTCTGCTGAAAGAATTTTTTTTATTCGTTTTTTCATCACAATTTGCTCATCTAACATTTGGCTTTTCTTAGCAAAAAGTTCGTCAGAAGTCGGTTGTTTTTTAGCTGAATCTTTAGTTGCTTTTCGTTCGGCCATTTTAGCTTCTCTTTTAGTACTTTGTTCCGCGATGATTGTACTCATTTCTTTTTGTTGTGAAGCATTCAAATCTAATTCCAGAGTCATCTTTTTTAACTGCAGTTGATTTCTTTGATCAGGAGTTAATTGCTCCATTTGAGCTCTTTCCGGTCTTGCTTCTTTTTCTTGTGCAAAGCTTGTCATTCCGACAACTAATAATGCAACGATAAATAATTTTTTCATTTGTTTTGTTTTAAGTTTTATGTATATAAGATAACAATAGACCTAAAAAGTTTAATCCTTAACAAAAAATTATCGTTTGATTTTAGGGTAGTAAAGGTTTAAATCATATTTAAAATCCTGATTTGGGATAGCTTTACTTATAATTAATGCGATAACTCAATCGTTAATTTGTTGTGAAATTCTAAAAAACTATCACTATGGTTTATTATTTGTTTTTTTGCACCCCTAAAACAGTAGTAATTTAACTCTAGACTCGATGGTAAAGACTATCAAAAAAAAGCTAAATATCGTAGTAAAAGAGTTAGATATGGTTTTGAAATCTAAATTTTATAGTACTTTAGCTAATTATAAAGCGACAAACAAAAACGAATAGCCATTGACGGAAATCGCTAAAAAAAGTGGAAGCTGGAATTTATAAAGGGATTAATTCCATTTGACTCTAAAACTAGGTTTTTGTTTTTCGTCTCGGAAAAAATAAACGAGATGTTGGTTTGCTCTTAACACTATTCAAATGATTACAGAAAGAAAACAATACCAATTATTCGGAAATATAATTTTTGAAAAAGTGACAATAGAAGTACCATTCAAAATCCCAAATCCAGTGCCTAATGAAGCTTGTTTTCTATACATGCTCGAAGGGCAAGTAGACTACAAAATGCAGCATCAAAGTATATCAGTACCCGTAAACGAAGCGGTTTTGCTCAAATGTGGTACTTACTTCAGTCAAATGAAAGGCAATACTCTTTCTAAAAAAAGTCAGATCGTATTTGTCCATTTTCATCCTGAAATACTCAAGAAAATTTATGAGACCGATCTGCCTAAGATTTTTCAGCAACCAAAATTAGTCGATCAAACTATTGATATAACCCAAATCAATAACGATTTTCTAATCCAAAAATACATAGAAGGCTTGCTTTTTTATTTTGACAATCCCACACTTATTAACGAAGATTTGTTAGTCATTAAATTAAAAGAAATAATTCTGCTTTTATGTCAAACCAAAAATGCGCCTGTTATTCAACAAATTTTATCTCAACTTTTTTCTCCTACTAGTTATACTTTTAAGCAAATTATAGAAAATAGTTTATACAATCCTATAAGTTCGGAAGAGTTGGCTCAAATGACCAACCTAAGTCTTTCATCATTCAAGAGAGAATTCAAAAAAAATTATGACGATAGTCCAGCCAATTATATTAGAAATAAAAAATTAGAAAAAGCAGCTGAACTTTTATTAATATCTGATGAACGCATTACAAACATTGCTTTCGATTGTGGTTTCAATGATTTAGCCAATTTTTCGACACTTTTTCACGAAAAATACAGTCAAACGCCATCGAATTTCCGTTTGAACCAATTATCCAAATAGTTGAACGAATTACAAAAGTCTAAGCTTCTTATTTGTTGCACCTTTGTAATGTTGAATAACAAATACTAATTAATATAAAACAAAAATTATGGCACATTTAAAATTAGAAAATAATCCAGTTTCTCCAATATCTCAAGCAATTTTTGACAACACTCAAAAAACATTAGGATTTGTACCTAATATGTACAAAGGCATGGGGCAAAATCCAGCGTTGTTAGATATCTATATTTATGGATACAACAGCTTTAGAGCCAATTCAGGTTTTAATTCTGTAGAACAAGAAGTTGTTTTTCTTTCGGTAGCTTATGAAAATAATTGTGAATATTGTACGGCTGCTCACAGTTTTATTGCCGATAAAATGTCAAAAGTACCCACTGAAGTAACCAATGCCATTCGCGATGGAAAAGAAGTGCCAGATCTAAAACTAGCCGCTTTATCAAAACTAACGCGTTCGCTTACTGCAAACCGCGGGAATGTTGCACAAGAAGAAGTTGATGCCTTTTTAGCCGCAGGATATACAGAAACGCATGTTTTAGGTATTATTGCTGGAATTGCGGTAAAAACAATTAGTAACTATTCTAATCACAACACAAATCCTGAATTAGATGATGCTTTTGCCGGAAGAGCTTGGAAAAAATAATCAGACATCTTTTTTAATTGCTAATGCAGTTACTCACTGTGTTGGCTTTTACCACAAGTCGTAAATGGATGAATTCCTTGGATAGTAACCATTAGTCCTATTTAAACTATATGACTATCCGTTACTTGTATCAATGGCAAAAAAGTATATATTTGGGTCTGAATCAAAAAAGTAACTGCTATGAAATCCGCGATATCGGGTTAGATTGATGATTACTGCTTTAGAAACAACTTGGTATCAGTTACGGACAGTCATAAAAAATAATATTCTTTATAAAAAAGGAGCTTCAATTTGAAGCTCCTTTTTTATAAATATAGCTCTATAATACACTTAGGCTTTCAATCGACACGCTTTGCTGTCGCCATTTACCACAACTTCGGTCAATCCTAAAGAAGATAAATTTTTCATGGCTTTATCCCATTTTTTACCGCTCAGTTCCGATTTGATTTTTAGTAAACCAAAATCCATTTGGTTTTCATTGACTTTCAAAAGGTCAATAATCAATTTTTCATCGTCTTCCAATTCAATTTTAACTTGAGTTTTTTCTGGGCGCATTTGCGGGAACAACAACACTTCCTGGATAGAAGCATTATTTGTCAAATACATAATCAATCGATCCATTCCAATTCCCATTCCGGATGTTGGAGGCATTCCGTATTCTAATGCTCTCAAGAAATCTTCGTCAATTATTCCTGTGGCTTCATCATCTCCTTTTTCAGCCAATCTCATTTGGTCTTCAAAACGGGCTCTTTGATCAATTGGGTCATTCAATTCAGAATAGGCGTTTGCCACTTCTTTTCCGCAAACCATCAATTCAAAACGTTCTGTCAATTCTGGATTGTCACGGTGTTGCTTGCAAAGCGGAGACATTTCCTTTGGGTAATCCGTGATGTAAGTAGGCTGAATGTAATTTCCTTCGCATTTCGCGCCAAAAATCTCATCAATCAGTTTCCCTTTCCCCATGGTTGCATCTACATCAATTCCCATTCCTCTGGCAGCATCAAATAACGCTGTTTCACTTTTTCCTGAAATATCAAATCCAGTAAAATGTTTGATAGAGTCCGTCATTGTCACTCTGGCGTAAGGCGCTTTAAAATTGATGGTATGTTCTCCAAAAGTAACTTCTGAGCTTCCATTTACGGCAATCGCGCAATGTTCTAAAAGGTCTTCGGCAAATTTCATCATCCAGTTGTAGTCTTTGTAGGCTACATATATTTCCATGGCAGTAAATTCTGGGTTGTGGGTACGGTCCATTCCTTCGTTACGAAAATTTTTCGAAAACTCATAAACCCCTTCAAAACCACCAACAATCAATCTTTTTAAGTATAATTCGTTCGCAATACGCATGTACAAAGGCATATCAAGCGAGTTGTGATGCGTGATAAAAGGACGCGCTGCAGCACCACCGGGAATTGGTTGCAAAACAGGCGTTTCTACTTCAAGATATCCTTTGTCATTAAAAAAAGAACGCATTGCATTGAACAATTTTGTTCTTTTGATAAACGTTTCTTTTACATGATCATTCACGGTCAAATCCACGTACCGACGACGGTATCTTTGTTCCGGATCAGCAAAAGCATCGTGTGTTTTTCCATCAGCATCCGTTTTTACAACAGGAAGTGGTTTCAAGGCTTTGGCCAAAACCGTCAATCCATAAACATGAACCGAGATTTCTCCCACTTGCGTTTTGAAAACCGTTCCGCGAATCCCAATAAAATCGCCAATATCCAACAGTTTTTTGAAAACGACATTATACATGGTTTTCTCCTCATCTGTCGAAATATCATCTCTCGAAACATAGATTTGAATACGCCCTTCAGCATCTTTCAATTCGGCAAATGACGCCTTTCCCATGATACGCTTCCCCATCAAACGACCTGCTAAAACCACTTCCTTACCTTCGTATTTTGCAAAATCAGCTAGGATTTCGCTAGAATATGAGGTTGTAATAAATTCGGCTGCAGGATAAGGCTCAATACCTAAATTGCGTAATTCTGTAAGTGCTTCTCTACGTAATATTTCTTGTTCGGATAATGCCATTTTATGCTGATTTTAAGAGCGCAAAGATACTATATAAGTTTTAAAATTTAAAGTTTAAAATGTACCGTTTTTTGGAGCAGAATATTTTGTTTCTTCAAGACGATCCGTCCCGCTATTCGTTCTATCTTTTTTCCTTGTTCAAAAAAAAACAAGAAAAAAAGGATGCCACTGCTATCGGGGCTATGCTACGACTTTTATTTTTTTAAATCAACATGAAAAATAGTACAAATAACATATATAGAAACCAATAAGTATTTTAAATTACCAAATGGAAAAACACGATTTACTGCTTTTAGTATTATTTTTGATCAGTTGCCAAGTAACAGAAACCATTTGTCTAAACCAAGACGGAACCGGAGAAATTGAAACAGAATTACTCCGCGATGAACATCGTTGTATGTAATTTATAGCTGAAAATCACTCCAAAGAAGACGTTTTTCTTGATACAACTTATGTTTTTAAAGATCTGATAACCAAAAATTCCGAGACGTTTTCCAAATTACCAGCATCCGAAAAAGCCATTTTTAAAAAAATTACTACGGTAAAAGTCCATAGTAAGAAAAGTTCCTTCGAGAAAGATTTTTGCATAATAATCAGTCAAAAATTTAATACAATAGCCGAAGTTGCTGATTTATACAAAACCGAAGAATAGGCGGATGATATAGAAAATAATTATGCATTGGTTGCCGAAGAACATTATTATAGTGTTAGCTTTACTTTTGATGGAAGTACTTTTAAAAGAATTGTCAAAATTACAGACGCAGTAGAATTAAAAAAGCAACAAGAAGAAATTGAAAGATTAAAAATACGCTTCCATAAATTTAAAGCCGTTCAAAATTTTATTTTGAAATATCATTTTCCTCGAAAAATAAAATCGGGTTCAAATATAAATTCAAAAATAAGCGATGACAAAAAAGCAATGGAAATGCAATTTCTAATCACAGATTGTTTAAAAATCCGGTGAGTATAAATCTTGAAGTTGTTTTGGAATAATAATATTGAACTTAAATAATCGCCTTATGGTCAAGTCGAGCGCAGTCGAGACTCATTTGGTTAGTCTCGACTGCGCTCAACTTGACAGAAATATGAGTTAATCCTTCAATGGTTTTTTCAAATCTTGTAGGTGACTTTTTTGGCGCAATGATAAAACATCGAAATTAGTTCAAGTCCGAGACTAATTATTTTTGATTCATAATTTTATATCATACCTGCAAGGTTTGAAAAAAAACCTTATAGGAAAAAACAGTAAACTCAAAACGTTGTACCTTTGTCATTCAAAAATAAGTGAACGAAATAGGATTGCTTCGTTCCTCGCAATGACACATGAATAAAAACATCCAACTTCAAGATTTAGGAACTAAAGGTTACAAAGAAACTTGGGAATACCAAGAAGAATTGTTCAAAGAAATAGTTGACTTAAAAATTAAAAATAGGAGAGAAGAAACGAGTTTACAAACACCCAATTATTTCCTTTTTGTAGCACATCCGCATGTATATACATTAGGCAAAAGTGGTGATTTAAGTAATTTACTTTTGTCTGAAAAACAATTGGAAGCTAAAGGAGCTACTTTTTATAAAATCAATCGTGGTGGCGATATTACCTATCACGGACCTGGACAAATCGTAGGGTATCCTATTATAGACTTAGAAAATTTTTTTACGGATATTCATAAATACCTACGGTTTCTGGAGGAAGCTATTATTCTTACCCTTGAAGAATATGGAATTGTTTGTGGCAGAAGCGAAGGCGAAACCGGCGTTTGGTTAGGCGCAGGAACACCATTTGCCAGAAAAATTTGTGCAATGGGCGTTCGCGCTTCCCGTTGGGTCACTATGCACGGATTTGCTTTAAACGTAAATGCTGATTTGGGTTATTTTGACAATATTATTCCCTGTGGGATTCGCGGTAAAGCCGTAACTTCTTTGAACGTAGAACTAGGCGTAGCCAAAGTGAATGAACAAGAAGTCAAAGAAAAAATCCTGAAACATTTTGCCATTCTTTTTGATGCCACTTTTGAGAAACCTGCACTCAAAAATCGTTACACGAGCCTGTAAGGCGAACTGGCGAAGCAATCTAAATTCAAAAATCAAAACAATACTGTTCCGGCAACAAACGAAATGTCATTCGGTGGTGTTTTGTAACCCCATATTTCCGAATGGCTTCCCGGTGTTCTTTGGTAGGATATCCTTTATTTTGTTTCCAATTGTACATTGGGAATTCCTCATGAATCCGATTCATATATTCATCCCGATACGTTTTTGCTAATACGGAAGCGGCGGCAATACTCATAAATTTTGAATCTCCTTTTATGATACTGGTATTCGGAATCGAATGTAGGATTTCAATTTCAGCATCGGTAAAAATCTTTCCTCCGCGATTTTTAATCCCACCCTTAGGAATCAATAGAGTATTTCCGTCTACAATAATGGATTCAGGTCTTGGATTTAGTTTTAAAATACTTTCCTGCATTGCTTTTATGGAGGCGTTCAAAATATTTATTTGGTCAATAATCAACGGTTCCAGATGGGTTACGGCAAATGAAACACATTCTTGTTCTATAATAGGTTTTAATTTTTCTCTTATTTTCTCAGACAATTGTTTGCTGTCATTTAATAACTCATTTTGGAAATGCGCAGGTAGTATTACGGCTGCTGCAGTCACGGGGCCCGCCAGACAACCCCGACCGGCCTCATCAGTTCCGGTTTCTAAATATGGCGTTAAAAAAAAAGGACTTAACATTAAATTGATTTTGACAAAAATAAGATTTTTGAAGTGATTATCCGCAGTTTGTAGTGTCATAATAACTAAATTTCATTGGTATGTTTATTTTTTGAAGAGGAATGGTGTCAAAAACACAAAGTGTTAAATTTTATAAAAGCTTGTTTATTTAAAGAATTATTAAGATTTTTGTGAAATAACTAATTCAAAACAAATTAATATGAGATCAAAATTTAAATGGATTTTTACGTTGCTGTTGGCTTTGTCAATGCAATTTGTGTTCGCACAAGAAAAGACCGTTACAGGAGTAGTGTCTGATGCTACAGGACCTATTCCTGGAGTGAATGTTATTATTAAAGGAACAAATAGAAGCACACAAACAGATTTTGATGGTAAATATTCCATTAAAGGAAGTAATGGGGAAGTTTTAGTATTTTCATTTGTTGGTATGAAAGATATGACAGCAAATATTGGAGCTTCATCCACAGTTAACATTAAAATGTTACAAGCAGATAATACCCTAGAAGAGGTTATTGTTGTAGGTTATGGTGTTCAGAAAAAGAAAGACCTTACTAGTTCGATTTCCTCCATTAGTGGAGAAGCTATAAAAGGTCTAATTACACCTAGTTTTGAAAGTCAATTAGCAGGAAGAGCTGCAGGTGTGCAAGTTACTACACAAAACGGGATTTTGGGTGTAGCGCCGAGGGTTAGAATTAGAGGTGTGGCTACCATTAATAGTGGTACTCAACCTTTGTATGTAGTGGATGGTTTACCAATTTACTCTGGAGATATTGGAGGTTCTGCTGATACCAATGGTTTGGCCGATATTAATCCTAACGATATAGAGTCTTTCGAAGTCTTGAAAGATGGTGCTGCGACTGCAATTTATGGTTCTAGAGCTGCAAACGGTGTGATTTTAATTACTACTAAAAGAGGTAAAAAAGGAACAATGAAAGTTTCTTACAGTAATGTTACTGGATTTGCTTCAGCAACAAAAAGATTTGATTTACTTAAAACGGCTGATTTTTTAGTTATAAATAACGAAAAAAGACTAAATGCAGGTCAAGCGGCGTGGGCAGCTGGGAGTAATTTTGATACTGATTGGCAAAGTCAGGTTCTGAATAAAGGGGCTGTTCAAACTGATCATTCTCTGTCTTTTAGTGGAGGTTCTGACAAGACTAGATATTTCATGTCTTTAGGTTACTCTACTCAAGATGGTATTGCGAAGTCAAACAGTTTAGATCGTTATTCTCTTAGGTCAAATCTAGAACATGAAGTAACGTCATGGTTAACAGCTGGGGCTAATATTGGGGTTACCAAAACTAATACCTACGGATTGAATACAGGAAGGAACTCTATTTCAGGAAATATCTTTAGTGCAATAAGACAGTTGCCTAATACTTCTCCTTTTGATGCAACAAACCCAACAGGTTTTAACCTTAATGCATCCGGAAATATTGGTCAAGGTACAAATCTTACACAAGCCACGGATAATTTATCCAATATTAGCTTTGTATTAGCAAACAACAAGTTTGAATCTAAGGTAACTAGGATTATATCCAGTGCTTTTTTATCCGCTGATATCCTTAAAGGTTTAAATTATCGTTTCCAAATTGGAGTTGATAACGCTTCAACAAACGGATTTTTATATTGGAATCCATTACATGGTGATGGACGTGGAACTAATGGACGATTAAGTAATAATAATAATACTTTAACTCGTTGGAATGTTCAAAATGTTTTGTCCTACAATAAAACATTTAGTGATGATCACAATTTATCTTTGACAGCAGTTTATGAAGCTCAAAAAGAGAGAAATGAAGGTTTTTTTGGTACTGGTACCAATATAACTGATCCATTTTTTAATGAAAATGTGGTAACAGGGGCTTTTGGTACTCAAGAATCAGGGGGTGGTGTCAGCGAAGAAGGTATTATTTCTTATATTGGAAGAGCAAGTTATAATTATAAAGAAAAATATTTTGTTCAAGGTACTATAAGACGTGATGGACTATCGAAATTTAATTCAGATATTCGCTACCAAAGTTTTCCTGGTGTTTCTGGAGGTTGGAATATTGCGAATGAAAGTTTTATGGAAAATTTTAAAAGTGTCATTTCTCAATTCAAAATCAGAGGGTCTTACTCTTTAACGGGTAACACAAATGTGGGAAGAAGTAATTATCCTTATTTGAGTACATATTCTCCTTCATTTTATGGACCAAACAATGGTATCGCATTTACAACTTTTGCAAACAGAAATTTAAAATGGGAAACAAGTACTAAAATTGATTATGGAGTAGATTTGTCTTTATTTAATAATCGTTTGACTTTAAACTTTGATTATTTCAAGAATACCTCTGAAGATGTAGTACTTCAGTTTCCGATAGATCCTTCATTAGGCGTTCCAGGAAATGCAATAGATAGAAATGCTGCAAATGTATTAAACAAAGGGTATGAATTTGGAGTAGATTATAGTGTTATAAACACTAAAGATTTCAAGTGGAATGTCAATGCAAATTTAACCTTACAGAAAAATAAAGTTTACAATTTGCCAAATAATGGTGCAGATATCATTGGTGGAAGCTCAGGAGATATAAATATTCAGCCAAATATCATTATTCGGGAAGGTGAATCATTAAACTCACTTTATGGATTTACATATTGGGGTGTAAACGCTGCAAACGGTAATCCGGTCTATTATAAAGCTGATGGTAGCTTGGTTCAAGGAAATATCGCAACAGCTAATTACAAAGTATTTAATCCAGCCGATCCCACAAATGTATCCGTTGCATCGTCTTTAACACAAGCCGATAAAAAGATTCAGGGAAATTCACTTCCTACTTATTTTGGTGGATTTAATTCTAGAATGAGCTATAAGGATTTTGATTTTAGCTTCTTGATTCGTTTCAGTGGTGGAAACAAAGTTTTTAATGGTACTAGAAGAGATTTACTTAATTTAGGTTTAAGCAACAATAGCACAGAAATCCTTGGTAGATGGCAAAGTCCAACAAATCCTGGTGACGGAGTTACGCCTAGATTAGTTGCTAACCAAAATCCATTTATTAACCAAGCAAGTAATCTAACAACTCGTTTTGTAGAAGATGCAGACTTTATTAGTTTAGATAACATAAGTTTAGGGTATTCGTTTCCAAAAATTTTAACCGAAAAAATAAGCGTTGAAGGAGTGAGATTGTCAGCTCAGGTACAAAATTTATTTTTAATAACGAAATACAAAGGATTAGATCCAGAATTAGAAACTTCTGGAGTTGATTTAAACGGTACACCAAGAGCAAGAATTTTTTCAATTGGTATTAACGTAAATTTATAAAAAAATGAAAAAATACATAAAAATAGTAACTAGTGTAATGCTAGTAATGGGATTGTTTTCTTGTTCAGATGAGAAAATATTGGAACTAACTCCTATAAATGCGGTAGCGTCTGATGTTGCATTCACAACACCTACTTTGATAACGGCTTCAATGAACGGTATGTATAACGCGGCTTCGGTTGGTATTTTTAATAATACAGCAAACAATCCGAATAGTGGTCGAGGTTATATCTGGGGTGCAGCTTTTGTTCAGCAAGGAGATAATAGAGGAGAAGATGTAATTAATTTAGCCGGATTTTATCAGTTAACATATACAGGTACATACGATGCTGGTACGGCAAACAACACCTATTATTTTGTTGATGGTTACCGATTAATTAACAGATGTAATCTAATTATTGAAGGTGTAACTGATGCTGTAAGTAAAAATGTTATTACAGCTCAGCTTGGAAATAGTTACATAGCGGAGGCAAGATTTTTAAGAGCAATAACACATTTTGAAATGTTGAATTATTTCGCAAGGCCTTACAATTTTACTGTCGGTGCTAGTCACCCTGGTCTACCATACAGAGAGGTAGGTGTTGATACTGACGCGGAAGTAGAGAGCGAAAAAGCGCAAGGAAGAAATTCAGTAGCGGAGTGCTATGCTAAAGTTTTAGCTGATTTGAATTTTGCTGAGAGCAACCTCATTGGCACTAATAAATTTAGAGCAACAAAAGAAGCTGCTATCGCTTTTAAAACTAGAGTGTATCTGCAAAAAAGAGATTGGGATAATGTTGTAGTTGAAGGGTCGAAATTATCTGCTCTTTCTTTAGCTCCAACTCCAGCCGGTGCTTTTACGTTAGGTACGAATGTTGAAACTATTTTTTCAATTCAACATGGTGCCACAGCTGGTCAAAACCCTGGTGTCAACGGTTCACTTGCGTCAATGTATAAAAATAGAGCTTTAATTTGTATTAGTCCAATCATTTGGAGAGACGCGATGTGGTTAAATGATGATAAAAGAAGAGAGAATGGTGTGATGACAACGATCAATGCGGGTAATGTTTTAACAAACAAATATACTGATATTACAAATTCAACTGATCCCGCTCCAGTAATTCGTTTCGCAGAAGTACTTTTGAATATGGCAGAAGCTAATGCTAGAAAAACTTCGCCGGATTTAACATCAGCTTTGACACAGTTGAATAGAGTAAGAAATAGATCATTAGCTGTTCCATCTACTCAAACTTATACTACAGCAAGTTTTGCAACAGCAAAAGATTTAGTTGGTGCAATATTAAAAGAACGCAGAATAGAATTTATTTGTGAAGGAAGAAGATGGTCAGATATTCACAGATTACAAGGGGATGATTTGTTTCCAATTGATGGAATTCCTTCTAAATTAGCTAATGGTAATCCTCCTGCTGGTTCATTTACTTTGGGAACACCGTATACAGGCCCAAGAACAAATGCTGCGATCCCAGGAAGTGATTTTAGGTTCTTATGGCCAATACCATTATTGGTAACAACAACTAATAAAATTTTAGCTGGTCAGCAAAATCCAGGTTGGTAATGTAGATTCATATTTTAACAAGAGAGAACCTTCCCCAGTCATTTTGATTGTGGAAGGTTTTTTTATTTAATGATTTTTAGTATTTCAGCGTTATAAAGGTAAAAATTCATGGCTTATTTGATAAGAAAATTCATTGAGTTATACCAAACGAAAATATAATATAGAAATAGTACTAAATACGGTAGGTGATTTTAACTAAGTTAACTTATGTTTTCAAGATGAAGCTCGTTTTGGTTTGTTCACTCAAAATGAAAAATCTGTTACTGATATTAAAGTTTGACCAATTTGTCTTTTCAATAAGTTTTTAAATCAACTTTTCTGTTTGGTTTTTCTAATAGGTTGTCAAGTTTACTATGTCGAGTGTCTTGATAAAAAATCCTTGATTTTTGTGTCTTTTGAACTGTTTCAGGCATACAAGATTCAAATAGTCTCATATTTAAAGAATAGTTTCAGTTTTTGGACCTAATAATTGTTGATAATTAAATCCGCTCCAGTTTCTAAATATGGCGTTAAAAAAAAGGACTTAACATTAAATTAATTTTGACAAAAATAAGATTTTTGAAGTGATTATCCGCAGTTTGTAGTGTTATAATAACTAAATTTCATTGGTATGTTTATTTTTTGAAAAGGAATGGTGTCAAAAATATAATATGTTAAATTTTATAAAAGCTTGTTTCTTTAAGAAATTATTAAGAAATTTGTAAAATAACTAATTCAAAAAACAAATTTAATATGAGATCAAAATTCAAATGGATTTTTTCGTTGCTGTTGGCTTTGTCAATGCAATTTGTGTTCGCACAAGAGAAAACTGTTACAGGTGTAGTGTCTGATGCCACGGGATCCTTACCTGGGGCGAATGTCGTAGTCAAAGGAACTACAAGAGGAATACAAACGGATCTAGACGGGAAATATTCTATCAGAGTAAGTGCTGGAGAGGTATTAGTGTTTAGTTTTATAGGCATGGAAAATGTCTCAAGAACGGTAGGAACTGCTAATTCAATCAACGTTAGTATGATTGATGGCGGAAATACTTTAGAGGCTGTTGTTGTTCAAGGATACAGAACGGTAACAAAGAAAACAGCCGTAACTGCAGCTGCCACAGTAAACAGCGAAACAATTGAAAACCGACCAAATGCAAATGTTTTGAATACAATTCAAGGACAATTGGCAGGTGTTAATATTACCGCAAGTACAGGTCAGCCAGGAGCTAAATCTTCAGTTATTATTAGAGGAGCAGGAACAATCAATGGGAATACAGATCCTTTGTATGTAATTGACGGGTTTCCTTCAAATAGTGATAACTTTAGATCGATTAACCCAAATGATATTGCAAGCTTAGACGTTTTGAAAGATGCTGCTGCAATTTCTCAATACGGTTCTAGAGGGTCTAATGGTGTAATTGTTATTACAACAAGAAAAGGAAGTTACAGTGAACCAAAAACTACTTTTAGATATTCTTCACAATTTGGTATTAATGATTTACAAACTCCAAGATATTCTTATGCCAATTCAAAACAATTGTTAAAAATTGAGAAGAATTTCGGAGCGGGTCGTGGATCTACGTTAACAGATGCTCAGATTAATGCGTATAATATTAATACAAATTGGGTAGATTATTTTTTTAACCAAGGGACTTCTACAAACCACAATTTTAGTATTGAGAATAATGGTAAAAACATAAATTCGTTTACTTCGGCCAGTTTCTTTGATCAAGAGGGGGTTTTAGAATCTACAGGTCTTAAAAGGTTTACAGTAAGAAATAATTTGAATGGAAAGTCAGATGATGGGAAATTTAAATTCTCTGTAAATTCAGCTTTTGGACATTCAAGAAATAATGAAGCAACGAACTTAGGAGAAGGTGCTATTAATAGAAATTATGTAACTGGGGCTTATTTAGGTGCGCCTTATGTTTCTCCTAATGAATATCAAAATTCTGCACAATTATTCAGTTTGTATCAGGCTAATGGTACATTGTTGTATACGCCACTGATGTTGGTTGATAAATTGAAAACGTATCAAAATAGTACTCAGGAAACCAGAATTGATCTGGCAACGGAGCTTTCTTATGAGTTTGTTGATGGACTAACGGGTAGAGTACGAACTTCAGGACAATTGTTGCAAAATAGATTTCATCAAGCGGAATTTCCAGGATCATTTAATGCGTTGTTGTTTTTAGCTCCTAGTCAAGTTTTTGGTGGTTTTGAGGATATCAATGAACGAAGAGAGTTTTTATTCAATAATTTGTTTATGTTGGATTATAATAAAACGTTTGGGAAACATACGTTTAATGTTTCTGCAGCGTCTGAGTACAATCATTCAAGATTAACGTCGAATAATATTAGACAAAGAGGCTTGGATCCAAAACTTTTTGTACCTAATACAGGAGCGGGTTATATTTCGGATACTTCAGCAAATGATTTCTACGTGCCTACTATTTCAGCCTCTCAATTGAGAAATGATTTGATTTCTTATTTCACAACATTTGATTATGATTTCAATAGTAGATATGGACTTGTTGCTTCCTATAGAATTGATGGAAGCAGTCGATTTATTGAAGAAAATCAATTTAATAATTTCTGGTCTTTAGGTGGTAGATGGAATATAGATGAAGAAGAGTTCATGCAATCATTAGATTTTATTAATGTTTTGAAACTTAGAGGATCAATAGGAACTTCTGGAAATCAGAGAATTGTAGATGGTACTATTTTCGCAGGAATAAATCCTCCCGCATTTGCAGATATTTATCCAGGTTCAAATAACGCTTACAATAATGGTACTGGATATAATCTTAACCTTGGTTTTCCTGCGTTGAAATGGGAAACTACTGAACAGTATAACGTAGGTGTTGATTTTGAACTATTAAGAGGCAGAATTAGAGGGTCTTTTGATTATTATAATAAAAAAACAATTGACTTATTTATAAGTGAACCATTAGTGCCTTCAACAGGAGCAACATCGCTTACGAAAAATTCAGATGCTTTTATTGTTAACAAAGGATTTGAATTAAGTATTGGATATGATGTTGTTAGAACCAATGACTTACGATTAACAGTTCGTGCTAACGGATCTAGTAATGACAATAGCGTTGGTGGAATTATAGCAAATAATGGAAGAATTATTACGGGGAATTTGATTACTCAGAACGGAGGTAGCATCAGAGAACCTTTTGTGTATCATTATTTAGGAGTTAATCCAGTAAATGGTAATTTATTATTTCAAGACATAAATGGTAACCCAACAGAAACTCCAGTAGCAGCTGACAGAAAGCCATTAGGTAAAAACAATGTTCCAAAGTATCAAGGTGGTTTTGGGTTTGATTTTGACTATAAAGGGTTCTTCGTGTCATCAACTTTTACTTTTGCTCAAGATGTTGTGCGTTATGATTTCGATTTATCTAACTTGTACAGTCCAGGTAATATTGGTACATTTAATGTAACGGATGATTTGTTGAACGCTTGGACAACGACGAATACAGCTACTGATGTTCCTTCTTTAAGAGCTGGAAATATTTCGGCTCAAAATCTTTCAGATCGATTTATCAAAGATGCTTCTTATGTTAGGCTTAGAAATGCTCAAATCGGATACAGAGTGCCAAAAATATTTTTAGCTAAAACATTCTTGACTGATCTCTCTTTCACTTTGCAAGGTGAAAACTTATTTAACATCACACAATGGCAAGGTTTTGATCCTGAAAGTTCAAGAGCTAGTGATGTATACCAATACCCAACTGCCAGACAATTTACTTTTGGGGTAGATTTGAAATTTTAATTTATAAAATCTTATGAAAATGAAAAAAATATTTATTTTATCAATATTAGCGGGTACTCTTTTTGTATCGTGCAATAATGATTTATTAGACCCTTTTACTCCGGGATCGCTAACAGAAGAAGTTGCGTTCACTAGTTCTACGGATTTACAAAGGTTGATGAACTCCACTTATGGTTTATTAACCAACAGAGAGGATATTATTTTTAGTTCTGTTTTTACTGATGAAGTTGGTATTGGATTTGCTAACGGAGGTCAGGGAATTAATGATGATTATGTTTTCTTTTTGAACGTAAGTTCTGCATCACCTTCTAATATCTGGACCGCTTCTTATTTCACTCTTTCAAGAGCTAATCGTGTAATTGTATTTGCGGATCAATTATTGGCAACTACAACTGATGCAGCTGAAAAAGCAAATTTGAACAGGCTTAAAGCAGAAGCTTTAACGGTAAGAGCACTATCTCACATGAAGTTGCTTTCTTATTTTTCTCCGGATCTTAAGAGCAACGATGCGTTGGCTGCAGTTTTAATTACCAGAGTAGTTACTTCAGCTGAACCGGGGATGCAAAGATCTACAAATGGTGTTTTTTATGCGTCTATTCATAGTGACCTAGATGCTGCTTTGGTGTTGTTTAATGCCGCCACTTCAAGTCCGTACTCAGGAGCTACTGCGAAATTATATGCAGGTAAGAATTTAGTAAAAGCGTTAAAATCTAGAGCATTTGTTCTAAAAGGCGATTATACTAATGCTGAAATTTGGGCTAATGATGTGATCAGTACATCAGGTCTAGTGTTAGCGGATGTCTCTAATTACAACAGTGTTTTTCACACGGATTCAGAACCAGCCAATGTAGAAGTAATTTTTAGACTGAAAAGAACATTGCAACAATCTTCTCAAGCAGCTAACCTTGGTAATGGTTATGCCTCTGTAAATCCTACGAAGGATGGTTCTCCATTCTATGAAATAGGTAGATCGTTGTACAATGCTTTAAGTACAACCGACATAAGAAGATCAACTATAGTGCACCCAACATCAGTTCCAGATGCTAATTATGCAACTTCTACTGATTATAGAAACACGGATGTATTAGTTTTAGCTAAACATCCAGGTACTTCTACAGTAGGTAATTTAAATAGTGATTTTAAAATCGTTAGATTATCTGAGATGTATTTTATCAAGGCCGAAGCGAGAGTGGCTGCGGGTGATTTAGCAGGTGCTGCTTCAGCAATAAAATCTATTTTAGATAAACGTTATTCTACTGCACAAACTTTACCAGTATATGCTAATGCTACGGCAGCTTGGAAAGCTATTTTAGATCAAAGAAGACTAGAATTCGCTTTTGAAGGATACCGTTTCATAGATTTAAAAAGAATAGGTGTTTTAGCAGGTGCAGGTATCAATAGAGATCCTGCGGACTATAGTTCAAGTTCAGCGAACTATCCGGCTGGAAATCCATCTAATTTACCATTGACTAGTCCTAAATTTGCATTGCCAATTCCTCAGGTTGAGTTGAATGCAAACCCTACTATTCAACAAAATGCAGGATATTAATTAAATTAGTATTTCCTATAGAAACCGGCTTTATGCCGGTTTTTTTATGTCTTTTGGTTTTCTTGACGTTTGATTTTTATCTCTTTTTATAGGATGATTTAGTTGCGATTTCTGTAATATCAAGAAAAACCAGTGTACATTAGGTGCTATTATTAAAACCCGTACAATTATCCCACACAAAAGCATTTCTTTGGGAGCTTCAAAGAAATACAAACGATCAGGCATCCGGTACAAATGACAATAAAGGATTCTTTTTTTTCAAAAAGAAGTATTGATAAATATATTTGAATGAATATTGCGTCAACTGAACAGACCAATTTACAACGACTCTGTTTTTGCTAATAGATCCAAAATAGTGACGTTAAAGGCGCATTGAGCTTAAACTATTCTTTTAAGGTACTTTTGTTTTCATATTTATTTCAGTGACGAATTACATGTTTTTTTAAAATTTTAAAAAACCATTAAATTGGTAGTTAAAAAATTTTAATATTTGTTTAGAATAATTCAGGTATAGTAAATTAAGATGTTACAATAGTGTAGGAATTCTTTTTTTATTTTGGATGGCCAGTCGCACTAAAATAATTCCGCTGGTTACCATTAAGGGTAAAACTATTACTAAATGTGCTTTGTTGATTATCAAAAAGAAATAGAGTACAACGGAGAGCAGATTAAATAAAACCAAATTATAGATCCCTTTTTGGCCCTTTTTCCAATAAAAATACAATAACCCTATTAAGGTTGGGTTAAACAACAAAATGTTGTAGTTGTAACCCAGCTCAAGATGATCTGAATAAAACCCAATAAACGTAAAGAATAGTCCTATTGTTGCCATTAGAATAAGGTACAACAAATTGATACCCTTTTTGTTTATAAAAATGATTAGAGCAAGCAGTAAAAAATAGGTATACGGATTGTTCCACCAAGAGAAGGGAACTTCATTTTTGAATTCGATTATGGTTTTGTTTTCCGGTGCCAGCGGACGGTTTTGAAAAAAAACTTTTTTCAGGCTTTTTTGCAATTCAAAGGGAAGAAATAATTGCGTGCCTAATTGATCTACTTTTTTTCCAAAAATGATACTAGTCCCTAACTTTTCATAGAAATGACCATAAAAATACGGATACAAAATAGTTCTGTAGGTGAGGTCAGTATCAGCATTTTTTACAATAGCGGTTGTATCTAGTGTTTTGTTGATAATGGCAACAACCATCGAGGTGCAGTTTTTATCGATAAACTTATAGGTGTAATAACTTTCTCCTGATGCTAAGGATGTATTGAGGTTGTCAAACAGTTTTTGTTTTAAATGTTTAGGAATATTCAGCTCCTGCTCATAAACAGATCTTCTTTCGTACTGATATTGATTGATGAAATCTGGATAGGAATTTGCTACAGCAAAATACTGTAGGTCTCCTTTTATAAATTTCATCACGAAATTAGGGGTGTTAAAATCAAAAGCTCCATAATTATATACCACATCAATTGCATTTATTGTATCCTGAACGCGAATTGCCGTGTGGCCAAAAAGAGAATACGATTCATTGCCTGTTCCACAGGTTAGTACACTGACCTTCGTGTTTTTTGATAATTGGATGTTTTGTCCAAAACTACACGGTGCCGTTAAAAATAAAAACAGGAAGAAAATTATTTTTTTGAAAGAAGAGGTTTGCATTCGTTAGCTTTTAAAGGGTAATAGGGCGCTTATGTATTTAAAAAATAAATTTGCGTCCGCATTGATTGTATTTGTTTTCCAAAGATACTCAAAGAAACAAAAATGAAGCAGAAAGTTTGGTGGTTAAAATCAGAATTCATGTTTTCTAACGTATCGTGAACTTTTAAAAAATGGAATCATAATCCACAGCATTATTTGATTATAAAGGTTCTGTTAAATTAATTTCGGAACATTCCCAAATCTACTTTCACCGAAAAAATATTTGAGTATAAAGCGGTACTTTGATTGCCTAAATCGGTCAATGCATAGTCAATCTGAATACCTTTGTATTTAAATCCCAAGCCAATATTAGGTTGGAAACCTACTCTTTCCGTCTGGTCTAATTGCTGTACATTCTGAAAATTACCCACTCCGGCACGAACGAAGACCAAATCAGTGTAGCCAAATTCCAGTCCTAAAGCGGGATCAATACTTATAAAATTAGTTGCAATTAAATCATTGGTTCTGGCAAAGCGCATATTCACATTGGCTGCAGCCTGAATGCTGTAATCATACCGAATGATGAACCTTTTAGCAATACCCAATTGTGCTTTTGGGGCAGTAATTTCGGTACTTTCCGGTAATTCTTGGTTTTCTTCAGGAATGGCACCAGCAATTTTTTTATATTCGTCTTTGTCAATATTCCACACGTTATACGTCGTGGTAATGTCGCGGAGCATTAGCCCAAATTGCCAGTTGTTTTTTTCGAATTGGATTCCGGCATCAAAACCAAATCCCCAAGAATTAGCAAATTTCCCGATGATTCGGCGAATCACTTTAGCGCTTATACCATATTGAAATCCGGGAACGGGTAGTTTTCTGGCATAGGAAAAGGTAAATCCATAATCAGCCGTAGAGAAAAGACTGATTCGGTTGTAGTCAATATTACCCTGACTATCGATTAATTCAGTGGTGTTTAATATATCATCAACTCCAAAACGTATTAATGAAATGCCCCAAGCACTGTGATCATCAATTGGGCTGGCGTAGGCCAAGTAATCGTATTGGGCAATATTTGCAAAATAATTAGCATGCATTACTGAAACCTGATGGTCTTCCAGATGAATCAAGCCAGCGGGATTCCAATATCCTGAATTGACATCTCTGGTTGAAGCCACGACAGTATTTGACATGCCCAATGCAGCCGCATCAACCCCGATATTCATGAATTCATTGGAGTATTTTCTAACCGCTTGGCCATACGTGAGGGTGCTTGCCAAGAGGATTGCTACTAAAAAGCTTTTTTTTAAGGGCATCATTTTTACGAACTAAAAGTCTGTTTAATTTTTATCAAAAATATAATTTTTTACTGAGGATATTTCATTTTGCTGCTGAATTTAGTATTGCGGATCAATTTAGTGTGGATTAGTCCTGAATTTATTGGATCTTCTAGTTTCTTGAGCTAAAAAATTTATGGGTAACAATGGTCGTAAAGAATTAAATTAACACGCGGATAGTACTTGAAAAGTTTGTTTTTATTCATTTTTTTAGAATCATAGTAAATTACAAAAGGAAGAATACCTTTTTTACAGCTGTTGTTTGAATTATTTGCACATAATTTAGAAATGCCCCTTTCAGAGTTTTGAGTCCTTAAAAAGCTACTTGGCTGTAGCGGTTTAAATCTCTATTACAAAACGTACTTTTCATTCACTTATTATGTTAAATTTGCCATCTTTGTGTACTTAAACTTTATTATGATGACTATTAAAAAGCATATCCCGAATTTAATTACGTTACTGAATCTTTTTTGTGGGTGCATTGCGCTGGTATTTGCTTTTAATAAAGATTTTGAAATGGCCTTTTATTTTGTTTGTCTGGGTATATTTTTGGACTTTTTTGATGGTTTTTTTGCCCGATTATTCAGGGTGTCAAGTCCGTTGGGATTGCAGTTGGATTCTTTGGCAGATATGGTGACCAGCGGAGTTGTCCCGGGTTTAGTGATGTTTCAAATGATGATTAGTCATGCAACAACTGCACCAGCAGGTTATTTGCAGTTTTTCCCTTATTTGGGTTTTGTAATTGCGTTGGGCTCTTGTTATCGTTTGGCTAATTTTAATATCGATACCCGTCAAACAGATTCTTTTATTGGTTTGCCAACGCCTGCCAATGCACTGTTTATTCTGAGTCTGCCGTTGGTTTTGAAATATACCGATTCTATATTTATTGTTGAACTATTGACCAACCCATGGTTTTTATTAGTGCTAACCGTATTGAGCGCCTTTATGCTAAATGCGGAAATTCCGTTATTTTCTCTGAAAATCAAGAAATTCAGTTTCAAAGAAAACACCCTTCAAATTGTCTTTTTGATCTGTGCTTTTCTATTGTTGGTTTTCTTTCGCTATTTAGGAATTCCATTACTGATACTGTTTTATGTTTTACTGTCGGTTTTGAATAATAAAGTAGTCAAAAAGTAATTTTTGAATGAGAAAACAAACCGTACGAAGAAAAACTACCCTTGTCCGTAAACATAAGAAGAAAGCAACTGTTTTCTCCGGAAAGGTTTTACGCTATTCTATTGGTACTCTTTTAGTAGCACTGATGGCTGCTGTTGGATATCATTATAGAGATGGTTTAGCGTACTATTTTAGTTTTAAATCGGATAAAATTCTACAAGAAGAAACTGAAGCCAAGCGCATTTCTGATGTTCGAAATTTTCAGGTTTTAGAAAAGCACGAAGGAAAAAGTATCGGTTTAGATGTTTCAGAATACCAAGGTAAAATCAGATGGACTTATGTGGATACTTTAGAAAATAAATATCCACTACATTTTGTGTTTATTCGCGCTACGGTTGGGAAAGACCGGAAAGACCGAAATTTTGAGCGGAACTGGTTGGGTGCCAAAGAAAATAAAATGATTAGAGGCGCCTATCATTATTATCGTCCTAACGAAAATTCAATTGAACAAGCCCAACTTTTTATCAAAACCGTCACCCTTCAAAAGGGAGATTTACCGCCTGTTTTGGATATTGAAAAATTACCTAAAAACCAGTCGATTGAAAATCTTAAATTAGGCTTGAAAAGGTGGTTAAATGCTGTAGAATCCCATTACGGGGTGAGGCCTATTATCTATACCGGCGAGCGCTATTACGATGATTTTTTGAAAGAGGAATTCGGCGATTATCTTTTTTGGATAGCCAATTATAATTTTTACAGGGAGGAAATAGCCAAAGACTGGTTGTTTTGGCAATTTACGGAGAAAGCTTCTGTTCCAGGAATAAATGGCAATGTAGATGTCAATATTTACAATGGAGATTTGGAGCAGTTGCGGTATATTACCGTGGAGTAGTTTTTTTTTAATGAGAAGTGGTCAGTGAGAAGTGAGCAGTGTTCAGTGTTCAGTATTCAGTGATCAGTATTCAGTAGTCAGTGAGCAGTAGTTAATAAGCAGTGTTCAGTGAATAGTGAAAAATAAATTAGTGAAAGGTTTTAGCTTCTGATTTGCAACTCTTACGATTTTAGAGTAAAATAAGTTATTGAATTTTTACTTTAGTTATTTTTCAATACTGTATCTATTTCGATTTTTAATTTTGGTAAGTGATTGGTAAGTATAGCCCAAATAGTTTCATCGGATATGTTATCGTAGGCATGAATTACTTGGTTTCTTAATCCAACGATTGCGGTTGCATCAGTAATTTTGGAAGTAAAAGAACTGTCAGTTTTTAATATGCTGTTTATTGCTTCTCCTATAATTTCAAGATTCCGTTCTACGGCTCTTTTTCTCATTATGTTTTTTCTGTATTCAAAAAAATCCATCTTTTCATCTATAAAATAACTGTTTATTTCATCAATAGACACTTGGACATCATAAAGCCGTTTTAGGATTTTTTTATCCATAAATTAATTGTTTGTTTTCTTCAATAGAACTAATTAAGTAGGGGTTTTTTAAAGTTTGTTCTTCTACTAAATCAATTTCTCTTTGCAGTAAATGTTTAAGTTTAGTTTTAAGATCAATGTAGTTTAAGAAGTATAATTTAAGGTCAAAAGATTTAAATTTCACTAAGAAATCAATGTCACTTTTTTCATTAAAAGAAGAAGTTGTTGCAGAACCAAAAAGATATAACTTTTCTACATTATGTGTTTCACATAAATTTTTAATTGTTTCTTTATTTAGGCTTATTAGATTCATATATCAAAGATATAGATTTTTTCTTATATGTTGTGAGTTTCTGAAAAGGTCGCAGGTCAAACGCATTAAAATTGAACCACATAGAAGCATAGAATTTAATTTAATTTTTGATTTAAATCTGTTACGAACAGTCGAAATTTAGGTGACATAGAAAAAAAGCCACTGCTTTTTTTTCTATTGTGAACTCTTATCACCATCAATTTTTTTTTTCACAGGAATAAATACTATGCTTCTATGTGGTTTGACTTAAATTTATTTTAATGCGTCTGATTGGAGGTTGTTTTAGCAATTCACTGAAAAGGCATCAGTTCCGGGGATAAAAGGGAATGTCGATTTTAATATTTATAGTGGAGATTTGCAACAGTTGCGCTATATTGCTGTGGAATAAATTATTGCTATTTTAGGATAGAAAAGGTCACAAAGGCAAAAAATAATAGGGCTCCAATCAAAAAAAGTACTGATTTAGGATTGGCAAAATTTATTGTGTTGCCCATCCAAGCATTTTTTTTAGGGGGTAAAATACGTTTATCTCCTTTGTTGTAATAAAACACTCCCCAAATCCAGTTGTCGGGATCTTTACTCCATTTCTCTAATGTCTCTTGACTTGGGTTGTCTTGATCTACCATTTTTGTAAATTTTAGGTTTAAATAAAAAATTATGAAATAGTAATTTTATAACCAAGCTTCTGATCACTTAAGAATTGATCACTTTTTAAAATTCCAATTTTTTCTTTCTCAACTCGAAATTTTGCCCCAGATACACACGACGTACCATTTCATCCTCAACTAATTCTTCTGGAATTCCGGCTTTAAGGATGCCACCTTCAAACATCAGGTAGGTTTTATCAGTGATGGCTAAGGTTTCCTGAACGTTGTGATCTGTAATAAGAATTCCGATATTTTTATTTTTTAATTGCGCTACAATTCGCTGAATGTCTTCAACGGCAACAGGATCGACACCGGCAAATGGTTCATCTAATAAAATGAATTTTGGATCTGTAGCCAGACAACGGGCTATTTCAGTTCTGCGGCGTTCACCGCCGGAAAGTAAATCCCCACGATTGGTTCTAATGTGTTCTAAACTAAACTCATCAATTAAACTTTCCATTTTTGCTTCTTGTTCCGCTTTGGATAATTTTGTCAATTGCAAAACACTTAATATATTGTCTTCGATGCTTAATTTTCTAAAAACGGAAGCTTCTTGAGCTAAATAACCAATTCCCTGCTGTGCTCTTTTATACATCGGGTAATCTGTGATGTTCAAATCATCTAGGAATATATTTCCGGAATTGGGTTTTACTAATCCCACAATCATGTAAAATGAAGTTGTCTTTCCGGCACCGTTAGGCCCCAAGAGTCCAACGATTTCGCCTTGATTTACCTCTACCGAAATGCCTTTGACAACACTGCGTCCTTTGTAGGTTTTGATTAGATTTTCGGCTCGTAATTTCATTTTTTTTGGTTTAATCGTTTAACGCATCAATAGTTTAATTGTTTAATCGTCAAATAAACGAATAAACAATTAAACGATAGAACTTCTTAACAAATTATTTTGTTGCGGTTTCCTCCAGTGCTTCCCAGAACTCATAGGCTCTGCGCAAATGAGGCACAACAATAGTTCCGCCAACAAGTGTAGCAATTCCCATCGCCTCCATCATTTCTTCTTTGGTGACACCTTCTTTGAAGCTCGTCTCCAAATGGTATTTTACGCAATCATCGCAGCGTAAAACGGCCGAAGCAACAAGGCCTAAAAGCTCTTTTGTTTTTACATCCAAAGCGCCTGGAGCATACGCATTGGTATCCAAATTAAAAATTCGCTTTACAATTTTATTATTGTCTGCCAATAATTTTTCGTTCATTTTCGAACGGTATTCGTTGAATTCATTTATGATATCAGCCATTTACTTTTTTTTGATTTTTTACAACTATTTTCGATATTAAGATACTTGCTTCATAGATTAACAACATCGGGATGGTTACAATTATTTGACTCACCACATCCGGAGGTGTTACAATTGCCGCTACTATAAGGATGATGACTACGGCATATTTCCAATATTTCCTCAAAAATTCAGGGGTTACCAAGCCTAATTTAGTCAGGAAATAGATAATTATTGGTAATTCAAAAAATAATCCGCAAGCGATAACACTGGTTTTTACCATCCCAATGTAGGAATCAACGCTAAACTGATTTTTTACTACATCACTTATGGTAAATGTAGCAAAAAAGTTCATCGACATGGGGACAATTACGAAATAACCAAAAAGGACACCCATGAAAAAGAGCAAGGAGGAGGTGATCACAAAAAGCTTTGCGTGTTTTTTTTCGGTTTCATACAATGCTGGGCTTATAAATTTCCAGATTTCCCATAATACAAAAGGAAATCCCAATATAAAACCGGCAGTGATACAGGTCCAGATCAATACATTGATCTGCCCTTCCATATTGGTGTTTTGAATGATAAAAGCCATTTCGGTTACGCAAATACTATCAGCAAAACCCAAATAATGTGATAAATCACAAAAAGCACGGTAGGTAATAAAATTTGGATTGGTTGGTCCAAAGATGATAACGTCAAAAATATAGTCACTGATAAAAAATGTAACAGTGGCCAGGATTAATATAGCCACAGTACTTCGAACTAATAACCATCTTAATTCTTCAAGATGATCTAAAAAGGACATTTCGTTTAAGTTTTTCTTTGCCATTATAGTATTCCTTCTTTTAAAATGTCGTGTATATGTAAAACTCCTTTGTATTCGCCATGATCAACCACTACTAATTGGGTGATAGAAAAATCTTCCATTATGTTGAATGCCTCAACTACCATAGCTTCCGAAGAAGTCATTTTTGGGTTTTTTGTCATAATATCTTTTGCGGTTAAATCAGTGAAATTATCTCGTTCATTGAGCATTCTTCTTATATCTCCGTCCGTAATGATTCCGATTACCTTATGCTGATCTACAACTGCAGTGACGCCAAGACGCTTTTCTGAAATTTCGAAAATAACTTTCTTGATTGAAGCATCCGGAGTAACCATCGGTTTGAGACTGTGCTCTAACATATCTTTCACTTTGAGCAATAATTTTTTTCCTAATGCGCCCCCAGGATGGTAGACTGCAAAATCTTCCGGTTTGAAATCGCGCATTTCCATCAGGCAAACCGCAAGTGCATCCCCCATGACAAGTTGTGCGGTAGTGCTGTTTGTAGGCGCAAGATTGTTTGGACAGGCTTCGGAGGTGACGGTAGTATTCAATACAAAATCAGATCCTTTGGCAAGAAAAGAGGACGTATTTCCAGTAATGGCAATCAAGGTATTGCCAAAACGCTTCAATAACGGAACCAGTACTTTTATCTCCGGACTGTTGCCGCTTTTCGAAATACAAATAATCACATCGTCATTTTGTATCATTCCTAAATCACCATGAATGGCTTCGGAGGCATGAAGAAACAACGACGGAGTTCCGGTAGAGTTAAAAGTAGCCACCATTTTTTGGGCAATAATAGCGCTTTTTCCTATCCCTGTTACTACTAGTCTTCCGGCAGTATTATAGATGCTTTGTGTGGCACTAATAAAGTTTTCATCCAGAAAATCAGCGAGTTTTGCAATGGATTGGCTTTCCGATAAAATAGTTTTTTTGGCACTGGCCAATATATTTTCTGTAGTTATCAAAACTGAATAATTAAAATTTGTGTGTGTAAAAGAAATTTGTACCTTTAGATGATGCAAATTTATACAAAATACCACATAATAAAGAATGAATTCAAACGAAATTGAAATACACAAAGAATTAAAGAAATATTTTGGCTTCAGCCAATTTAAGGGATTGCAAGAACAAGTCATAAAAAGTCTGTTGAATAAGCAGAACACTTTTGTGATAATGCCAACTGGTGGGGGAAAATCACTTTGCTACCAGCTGCCAGCTTTAATTCAGGAAGGAACTGCAATAGTAGTATCGCCTTTAATCGCTTTGATGAAAAATCAAGTTGATGCCATTCGAAGTTTATCCTCAGAAAACGGGATTGCTCATGTTTTAAATTCCTCCCTGACCAAAACTGAAATTGCGCAAGTAAAAAAGGATATTACCTCTGGATTGACTAAGCTTTTGTACGTTGCGCCAGAATCGTTGACAAAGGAAGAATATGTCAATTTTCTAAAAACCGTACCCATTTCTTTCGTAGCCATAGATGAGGCTCATTGTATCTCAGAGTGGGGACATGATTTTAGACCAGAATACCGGAACCTGAAACACATCATAAAACAACTGGGTGATTTGTCTATTATAGGACTAACGGCTACTGCTACTCCTAAAGTACAGGAAGACATTCTCAAAAACTTGGATATGTGTGATGCTACCACTTTTAAGGCATCCTTCAATAGACCCAATTTGTATTATGAAGTCCGTACTAAAACAAAAAATATTGAATCGGATATTATTCGGTTCATCAAACAGCATAAAGGCAAATCGGGTATTATTTATTGCCTGAGCCGTAAAAAAGTCGAGGCTATTGCCGAGGTGTTGCAAGTCAACGGGATAAGTGCCGTGCCATATCATGCGGGATTAGATGCTAAAACCCGTGCCAAACATCAGGACATGTTCCTTATGGAGGATGTCGATGTCGTAGTGGCCACCATCGCTTTTGGGATGGGAATAGACAAGCCGGATGTGCGTTTTGTAATTCACCATGATATTCCTAAATCATTAGAAAGCTACTATCAGGAAACAGGACGTGCCGGTCGAGATGGTGGTGAAGGCCATTGTTTGGCGTATTACTCCTATAAAGATGTCGAGAAATTAGAAAAATTCATGTCCGGGAAACCCGTTGCAGAACAGGAAATTGGATTTGCTTTATTACAGGAGGTTGTGGCTTACGCCGAAACTTCGATGTCCAGAAGAAAGTTTCTGTTGCATTACTTTGGAGAAGAATTTGACGATGTCACGGGCGAAGGAGCAGATATGGATGACAACGTTAGAAATCCAAAAACAAAAACAGAAGCTAAAGCGGATGTAGTACAACTGCTGGAAGTGGTGCGTGATACCAAACATTTATACAAATCAAAAGAAGTTGTTTTTACCTTGATTGGTCGTGTCAATGCAGTGATCAAGGCGCATAGAACGGATGCGCAGTCTTTTTTTGGATGCGGTTCAAAACACGATGAAAAATATTGGATGGCCTTGCTGCGACAGGTTTTGGTAGCTGGCTATTTATCAAAAGATATAGAAACCTATGGCATTGTCAAAATTACCGGCAAAGGACTGGATTTTATAAAAAAACCAAAATCCTTTATGATGTCGGAAGATCATCAATACAATGAGTCAGTCGATGAGGCTATTGTAACCGCATCAAAATCTACCGGAGTTGCAGATGAAGTTCTGATGGGTATGTTGCGGGATTTACGTAAAAAAGTAGCGAAAAAAGTTGGCGTTCCACCATTTGTGGTTTTTCAGGATCCATCACTAGAAGATATGGCTTTGAAATATCCGGTTTCTCAAGAAGAATTGATTAATATTCATGGGGTTGGAGAAGGAAAAGCCAAAAAATATGGAAAGGAATTTCTGGAATTAATCAGCCGCTATGTTGTAGAAAATGACATTACGCGTCCGGAAGATCTTGTCGTAAAATCGACAGGAGTCAATTCAGTAAATAAACTCTATATCATTCAGAATATTGACAGAAAATTATCGCTCGATGATATTGCTTCCGCAAAAGGGATTAAGATGGATGTTTTAATAAAAGAAATGGAACAAATTGTGTATTCTGGTACCAAGCTGAACATAAAATATTGGATTGACGACATGCTTGACGATGAACAACAAGAAGAAATTCACGAGTATTTCATGGAATCCGAATCGGATAATATTGAAGCAGCGCTCAAGGAATTTGACGGTGAATATGATCTTTGTGAATTGCGTCTGATGCGAATAAAATTCATTAGCGAAGTGGCGAATTAAAATAATTTTATGAAGTTTTTAAAAGTGTTTTTTGCTTTTTTAGCATCAGTCAGCTCATTTGCAACAGGTCAGGTTCCGGATTATTTAATTATCGAAAAAGATACTTTAGCCATACAATCAAATCCTTTAGAAGGGTATTTTAAAGATCATCCAATTCCAGAAAAATTAATAACTAACCTTTCCAGTGCCAATTGGAGAGGTTATGTTGCTTATTTTAAATTTATAGATGGAAAATTTGTTGTTGAAAACATTTATAAAGAAGATTATAAAGAAAATAGCAACGGTAAGACTGATTATTTTCTGACCTCTATTTATAAAGATGTTTTTGGGACAAATGTTACTTTTGAATGCAATTATTATTCGGGTTTATTAATATGTCCTTCAGGAAAAATAGTGCAAACTTGATTTAAAGTGATGTAAGGTTCTATGATTAGGCTTAAATTTTGATAACAACCGTTGTTTTGATTTTTTTGTACAATTAGACCTTCGGCTTTATGACTTTAGACTGTAAATAATTCTCCACGATGCGGTTTCAAAGCATCTCGTACCTGAATCATGTTTTCATCGGTGACCACCATAAAAGCAATGGCAAGCATTTCGCTTTGGATTTCGAACCCAGTGATATTCAATGGCAATTTTTCAATAGCGATGTATTCTTTTAAATGGATTTCATGGTGTTCGGCAGTTTTTGCGGAAGCTGGCCCACGGAAATCCCATATCAATTTTATTTTTCTGGACATTTTTCCTTAAGATTAATCGGTTAATGGTTTAACTGGGTAACTGTTTTAGCATACAAAGTTACAACCTCTAATTCGAAAACTAGTCAATTTTAAAAATTGAAAACGGATTCTGTTTTCTACAAGAAGAAGTCAGTACAAAATACTACTTTTGTACGTGGATTATTTTGACATTTTAAAAGTCAAATAATCTGAAAATCGAATAATCTAAAAAAATGCCTCAAGAACTCTTATTACAAGTATCCCCGGAAATTGCAGCAAATGATGTGTTGCTAAAAAAACATTTATCAAAACAAATTACCGTTTCTGTAAATGAGATTCAGCATGTTTCTATTTTAAAGAGGTCGATCGATGCCCGCCAAAAAGCCATTAAAATCAATCTTAAAGTTGTAATTTATTTAAAAGGAGAGCTTTTTCAAGAGCAAAAAACACAACTTCCGGAGTATAAAAATGTTTCCTCAGCTCAAGAAGTAATTATTGTTGGTGCCGGACCCGCCGGACTTTTTGCTGCTTTGCAATTGATCGAGTTAGGGTTAAGGCCTATAGTTATCGAGCGTGGAAAAGACGTTAGGGGCAGACGAAGAGACTTGAAAGCCATCAATCTCGATCATATCGTCAATGAAGATTCCAATTATTGTTTTGGCGAAGGCGGTGCCGGAACCTATTCGGACGGGAAGTTGTATACGCGTTCTAAAAAAAGAGGTGATGTAACGCGTGTCTTGGAATTGTTTGTCGCTTTTGGAGCCTCTGAAGATATTCTGATTGAGGCGCATCCGCATATTGGAACAAATAAATTACCTCAGATTATTCAGGACATTCGAGAGAAAATCATCGAATGTGGTGGACAGGTTTTATTTGAAACCCGATTGACCGATATTTTATTAAAAAATAATGAAGTTCAGGGTGTTGTTACTCAAAACGGCGACACCATTCTTGCCAATAAACTCATTTTGGCTACGGGACATTCAGCTCGTGATATTTTCGAATTGTTAGACCGAAAAAAGATTTTTATCGAGGCCAAACCTTTTGCCTTGGGCGTGCGGGCAGAACATCCGCAATCTTTGATTGACAGCATTCAGTACAGTTGTGATTACCGTGGGGAGTTTTTACCTCCCGCTCCGTATTCTATTGTGAAACAAGTAGGAGGCCGGGGAATGTATTCCTTTTGTATGTGTCCTGGCGGCGTGATTGCTCCTTGCGCCACGAGTCCCGGCGAAGTGGTTACTAATGGTTGGTCCCCATCCAAAAGGGATCAGGCTACTGCTAATTCGGGAATTGTAATCGAATTGCAACTGGAGGATTTTAAACCTTTTGCTAAATTTGGTGCTTTGGCCGGAATGGAATTCCAAAAAAGTATCGAGCAACGCGCTTGGCATTTAGCTGGCGAAAGCCAAAAAGTGCCAGCACAACGCATGATTGATTTTACACAAAACCGAGTTTCATCGGATATCCCAAAAACATCGTATGTTCCCGGAACTACTTCGGTAGAAATGGGACAGGTTTTCCCCGATTTTTTAACGCAAATATTACGGGAAGGATTTACTGAATTTGGAAAATCAATGCGAGGTTATTTGACTAATGAAGCCGTGCTTCATGCGCCAGAATCCAGAACGTCATCCCCGGTGCGTATTCCCAGAGATCCCTTGACCTATGAACATGTTCAAATAAAAGGGCTGTATCCTTGTGGAGAAGGCGCAGGTTATGCAGGCGGAATTATTTCTGCCGCTATTGATGGCGAGAAATGTGCGTTGATGATTGGAGCGATTTTAAACCAAAAATAATCTGAATAGGAATTTAGGTTTTACTACAGATTTTCCAGCTTTGAAATAAACTTCACTAATTGCCACCAATATCAATTATTATTAATTGGCATTGGTGGCTTATGCTTAGAATTGCAGCCGTGCCAACTTTAAGTTTTCCCACTAAATCTAACCAGTTTTTTATAGCGTTCTTTATTTCTACTTTCAATGAATTTGAAAAAGTTAAAAAAAAAGAATTAATCCCCAAAATAAAAGGGATATAATATTCAGATTTTTGGCTTATTTAGGAAGTTTAGTAGTTGATTAATTAATGTCAACAAGATGGGTATTATCTGTTTTTGACAGCAACGGCAATTTTTGAATCAGCCGTTCCATAATACAAGAACCATTGTTTTTTAAAGTAAACTAATCCTTCTACAAAACAAACCTCATTTACTTCGCCTGTTTTTTCATAAGGCTTGTCCGGATGAAGGAAATAACTATCCATTCGGTCTATTAATTTATAGGGCTTTTCTTTGTCAAATAGCGCCTGGCTTGCTGCATAAGTGAATTTAGGTAAACTTGAATCATTATAATTTTCGGCATTACTTCCGTTGTAAATCAGCACGATACCTTGCTTTTGAAGTAATGCAAAAGGACCGGGTTCTACTAAACGACTATCAAAATATCCCATTCTGGGATGTAAAACAGTAATCATTTTTTTGTTTTCATTATTTTCGGCTACTTCCCAATGGATGAGATCTTCAGAGGTTGCTATATACAAATCAGTATCCCCAAAATACATCCAGTATTTGCCTTTAATTTTTGTAGCTATGATTTTATCTTTGTATAATTTGCAAACTATAGCTCCGGATTTTGACCACAAGTCTTTGTATTTTTCTTCCCTTAATACTAAACCGTGTTTTGTCCATGTTTTTAAATCTTTTGAACTGGCTAAACAAAGACGCGCAGTTTTACCATCATAGGATGTGTAAGTCATAATGTAAGTCCCATTCTCGCTTTCTATAATTCTAGGATCTTCAACACCTCCTTTCCATTCGTATTGTTTCATCGTGTCGTTGTCCGGATAGAATATTGGTGTGGGTTGTTTTTTAAAGTGCAGTCCATCATCGCTGATAGCTAGGCCTAATCTTGATGTCATGTCTTTGTCTTGCGCTCTGTAGATGAGGTATACTTTTCCGTCTTTGACAATAGCGGATGGATTAAGAACATTTCGTTCTTCCCAGTGGACTTTTTTGTTGCTTATTGGAGATTGAAAAACAGGATGTAACTGTGGTTCTAAAATAGGGTTTAGGCTATCTACTTTTACAAAGTCGAGCATCGCCCAATCCTTACTTTTACTTTGTGATTTATAGATAGAATTACCGCCGCAACTCAGTAGGATAAATGCGAATATGAGCATGATGGTTAGTTTCATAATGGTTATATAAATATGGTTTTAAGTATTCTTGAAGGAGTTTATGATTCCTAACGTTATTTAGTATTTATTTGTCTCCAATAGGTGTGAAAGAGTCTTGTACGGTAAAGTTGCATCTATTTTATTAAACAACAATTCTCTTTTTGAAGTTACTATGATTTTAATGCTTTTAAGATGGTTTTTTCACATGTATTCGGCTCATAAGATGAAATTGTTTGGCTTATTTTTTTGTTACAAAAGGCAACCAATTCAAATAAAGCTCTCTGTTTCTTGATTTCAACCCGCAACTCATGGAAAGTTTTAACAGTATAGGAGTCAGACGTTTTTTATAAGACGAGGTTCTACGCCCTTTTTGGTATTTAAAATAGGTTTCAAGTACTTTCATTTTACAGCTTTTTAGTTGGCAATTTTCCTAGAGATTTCTTTTGAATATGTTTAGTGTTTCCTTGACAGAATCAACTTTTAAGATGCAGACATAAATTTACTAAAAATCGTTAAAAAAAACAGGTTAAGTTGCTTTAAATAAATTATTTGAATATTATTTTTTTGAATCATACAAAGGTGTAAAAAAACCGAAAATTTCTTTTCGGTTGTAGTTTTAAAAACTTTTTAAAATTGTCTATTCAGGTACTGATTTATTTTTTAGCATTCATTTCCATATAATCTATAGTTAGGTCGGACATTGCTTTCATTCCTAATACAAAACTACCCTCGTCGATATAAAAATCGGGGGTATGATGTGAGGCTGTTTCGGCAGGATTTTTGCCTTTTGGCATTCCACCCAGGAAAAAGAAAAGTCCGGGAACTTTGTCTTGATAGTACGAAAAATCTTCAGCTCCAGTTGCTGCAGGAGTCAATACCACATTGTTTTTCCCCGCTACAGTTTCTAATGTAGGGAGCATTTTTTCAGTCAATATAGGATCGTTATAGGTAATCAGGGTTTGTTTAGTGATGATCACCTCGGCAGTAGCTCCGGCACTTTCTGCAATATTGGTGGTAATTTGTTTCAATCTATTATGGATCATTTCCTGAACTTGTTTGTCTAGGGTCCGAATCGTTCCTGCCATTTCAAGTTCTTCCGGTATAATATTACTTCTTACGCCAGATGTAATTTTTCCAACACTAACCACGGCCGCGGACTCCGTTAAATCTACATTGCGACTCACAATAGTTTGTAATCCCAATATTATTTGGGAAGCCGCAACAATAGGATCTACGGATTGCCATGGGCTGGCTCCGTGTGATTGTTTTCCTTTTATTTTTATCTTGAACCAGTCTGAGGAAGCCATCGCTCCTTTTGGACGGTAATTGATTTTGCCGACTTCGGTGTCTGCGCTAATGTGTAAGCCAAAAATCACATCTACTTTTGGATTTTCCAGAACGCCTTCTTTTACCATTAGTGCAGCTCCACCTTCTTCACCATCGGGAGCGCCTTCCTCAGCAGGTTGAAAAATGAATTTAACCGTTCCTTTTAATTCACTTTTGATAGCGGCCAGAATTTCAGCAGTTCCCATCAGCATGGCTATATGCGAATCATGTCCGCAAGCATGCATGACACCTACTTCCTGACCGTTGTATTCTCCCATTGCTTTTGAGGCAAAAGGAATGGCGACTCTTTCTGTTACAGGCAAGGCATCCATATCTGCCCTAAGTGCTACAACCGGACCGGGTTTTCCGCCTTTTAAAATTCCTACCACGCCAGTTTTGGCCACACCAGTTTGTACTTCCATGCCCAAAGAACGCAAATGTATTGCTATTTTTTCGGCAGTTTTAAATTCTCTATTGCCTAATTCAGGGTTTTGGTGAAAGTCTCTCCGCCAGGTACTGACTTTAGATTCTAAGGAGGCTGCTTTTTGGGCAACCGTGGCTTTAAGAACGGAATTTTGTGCAGTAGCAAAAAAGGAGAAGGAGCATAAGCCAGCAAAAAGAATAATTTTTTTCATTAGTTGGTAGTGTAAAATTTGGTTGCTAAACAGCCTTTATTTTAGTTAGAAACACAGCTGTTTCGATTCTAAAGAAGGTCAGTTAGAAACAAATATAGCAAAATTATTTCGTCTGGCATTAATTTTAAATAGGGGTGTAAAGTGTCTTTTTTTTGAGTAGGATATAAAAATACCGTCTTGTTATTTCAAACAAGACGGTATTCTTACTCTTTTATTTTTGTTTCTTCAATCGGTTTTTAAAAAGCTTTTCGAATTTCTCCATTTTAGGTTGAATTACCATTTGACAATAGGGTTGGTTCTTATTGTTGGCGTAGTAATTTTGATGGTAATCTTCTGCTTTGTAAAATTTAGTCAACGGTTCTAGTGTTGTTACTACCGGACTATCATAAATCTTGGCCTTTTTCATTGCGTTGATTATCGTTTGTGCTGATTTTTTTTGTGCTTCATTTTTATAAAAAATAGCGGAACGGTATTGTGTTCCTACATCGGCGCCCTGCCGGTTAAGTGTCGTTGGGTCATGTACCGTAAAAAAGACTTTGAAAATCTCATCTAGATTCGTTACGTTTTTGTCATAGGTAATTTTTACCACTTCCGCATAACCCGATCTTCCAGTTGACACATCTTCATAGGTAGGATTGGTATTTTTGCCGCCTGCATATCCTGAGATTACCGATTGTACTCCAATGAGATTCTCATAAACGGCCTCAACACACCAGTAACATCCACCGGCTAAAGTAATGGATTCAAGATTGGATTGCTTTGGTGTTTGACCTTGCGCAAACAAGCTACTGGTCGTTAAAATACATACTAAAAATAATTTTTTCATGTTATTTGGTATCAGGTATAAAGTCAAGTGCGATTGAATTCATGCAGTATCTTTTTTTGGTTGGTTCCGGCCCGTCATCAAAAAGATGACCTAAATGACCATCACATCTTCCGCAGAGCGCTTCAGTTCTTTCCATTCCCAGTGAATTATCGGTTTTATAAACCACACTGTTTTTATTGTCTTGTTCGAAAAAGCTTGGCCAGCCGCAAGTGCTGGAAAATTTGGCGCCGGAACGAAATAATTTGTTGCCACAGGCGGCACAATAATAAGTCCCCTTGTCATCTGTATTCCAGAATTTTCCTGTGAAAGGTCTTTCCGTATCCGCATTACGAGTTACTTCATAGACATCTTCGGGTAGAACTTTTTTCCATTCGGTATTACTTACTTTGAGTTTTGCAGTATCTGTATTGGAGTAATATGGGTTTTCAGGTTTTTCAATTGTGTTTTTCATTGTGACAGTTTTTTTTATAGGATCTTGTTTCTTTGTTGTTTGTGCACAGGCAGTGAACATGAATAAAGAGGTTAAAAATAATACACTTACGAATTGGTTTTTTGTTTTCATCTTTTTTTTATTTACAGTACAAATGTAAAGCGCTTTTTATTTTAAAATGTCGGCTACTTTGCAATTGAATTTTCTTTTATTTAAGTTTTTGATTCCTCTATATTTACGAAAAAAATAGCCTTTTAGTTTTGCGGGTCTTACCCACGCTAAATTGTAAATTAGAAGACTAATACAAAGAATATAAAATTAGAATATTAGGATATTCAACACTCGTTAAACTTTTCACAAATTCAAAAACGGTACAGATACCCGTTCTTTTTTTGTATTTTTGACCTAATTATAAATCCACATGTTAGAAGAAAATGTAATCTTAGTTAATGAAAATGATGAGCAGATAGGGCTGATGCCTAAGCTTGAAGCGCATGAAAAAGCAGTTCTGCATCGTGCCTTTTCAGTTTTTGTTCTAAACAGTACGAATGAAATCATGCTGCAGCAGCGGGCAGGTCAAAAATACCATTCCCCGTTATTGTGGACTAATACATGTTGCAGTCATCAACGCGAGGGAGAAACAAATATTCAGGCGGGAAACCGAAGGTTATTTGAGGAAATGGGTTTTAAAACAGAACTCAAAGAACTTTTTCATTTTATTTATAAAGCGCCGTTTGATAATGGCTTGACGGAGCATGAACTTGATCATGTGATGATTGGCTATTATAACGACGCACCGGTCATCAATCCGGAGGAAGTGGAAGACTGGAAATGGATGAAAATTGAGGATGTTAAAATGGATATGGAATTGCAGCCGGCCTTATATACCGTTTGGTTCAAAATAATTTTTGACGAGTTTTATTATTTTTTGGAAGAACATAAAAGCCCTTTGTCTCTGAACTCGAGCACAGATAACCCCTAATTTATACGTTTTATGAAAGTGACTATTTCACGAAAAGCCCATTTCAATGCGGCTCACAGATTGCATAGGAAAGATTGGACTTTTGAACAAAATGATGCCGTTTTTGGCAAGTGCAACAATCCAAATTTCCACGGGCATAACTATGAACTGATAGTAAGTGTGACTGGGGAAATTGATCCGGAAACGGGTTATGTAATGGATGTGAAATTTCTGAGTGATATTATTAAAGAGGAAGTTGAGCATCAGTTTGATCATAAAAATCTGAACTTGGATGTTCCGGAGTTTCAGGATTTGAATCCAACAGCTGAAAATATTGTAGTAGTCATTTGGAATAAAATTAGAAAAAGAATCAAGGCAGAGTTTAAATTAGAAGTGGTTTTATACGAAACACCTCGGAATTTTGTAACTTATAAAGGAGAATAATGGAGCTAAAAGTAGGAGATACTATTCCCCATTTCATGGCGAAAGACACCAATGGAACTGATTTTGACAGTAGAAACGTAGTAGGCCAAAAACCGCTTGTAATTTATTTTTATCCTAAAGATAATTCGCCTGGATGTACTGCGCAAGCCTGTAGTTTTAGGGATCAATACGAAGATTTTAAGGATTTGGGTGCAGAAGTGATAGGGATTAGCAGCGATAGCGTTGCCTCACATCAAAAATTCAGCAAACAATTCAAACTGCCTTTTATTCTCTTGTCCGATTCTGATAAAAAAATAAGAAAACTTTTTGGGGTTCCCTCTGGAATGTTCGGGTTGCTTCCGGGACGAGTGACTTATGTAACGGATAAAAACGGAGTAGTACAAATGATTTTTGACAGTATTCTGGCAACAAAACATATTCCTAAAGCACTTGAAGCCATTAAAAAATTAGTATAATCAATTACAAGATGTGATTTGCTACCTTTCTGATTGGAATTAATTTATACTTTTTTCGGTAGTTTAACGGACTCCTGTAAATGGAAACCTATTTTGGTAGAAAACAATATTGATTTGTTTACATTTGGGACTCAAAAAAAATAGTTACATGACATTTTATCCCTTACAGTTTGAACCCATTTTGAAAGAAAGAATCTGGGGTGGTGAAAAATTAAAAACAATACTTAATAAACCCATTGCCTCAACGCATATTGGCGAAAGTTGGGAGTTATCGACTGTAGCAGGAGATGTCAGTATTGTGGCTCACGGAGATTGGAAAGGCAGTGCATTGACAGATATTATTAATGAGTTTCCTGAGAAAATCCTAGGGACAGCGGTTTATAATCGCTTTGGAAAGCAATTTCCGTTGCTTTTTAAATATTTAGATGCCCGTCAAGATTTGTCTATTCAAGTACATCCTAATGATGCCTTAGCAAAAAAACGCCACAATTCTTTTGGTAAAACAGAGATGTGGTATATCATGCAAGCAGATGATGACGCCCGAATTATTGTAGGTTTCAAAGAAAAATCGAATCCCGAAGCCTATTTAGAAAACCTAAAAAATAAAACCCTGCTCTCTATTCTGGATGATATAAAGGTACAAGCAGGAGATGTTTTCTTTCTGGAAACCGGCACTGTTCACGCTATTGGTGCTGGATTAATGGTGGCCGAGATTCAACAAACTTCGGATATTACGTATCGATTGTATGATTTTGATCGAGTAGACACGAATGGGAATACCAGAGAATTGCATGTGGATTTGGCATTGGAAGCGATCAATTACAACACAGTTGAAACTAAAAAAGAATACTCTAAGAATAGCAATGAGTCTAATCCAGTGGTTGATTGTCCTTACTTTACCACTAACTTTATCCCGCTAGATGGAGCTATTTCAGTTTCTAAATCTGGAGAAAGCTTTACCGTATATATGTGTGTGGAAGGAGCATTTGAAATAGAATTTGACAATTCAAAACTAGAATATAAAAAGGGAGATACCGTTTTGATTCCTGCTGCCATGCATGCATTCATTATCAATGGAAAAGCTTCAATTTTAGAAATTTACATTTCATAGTCGGTAATAGAAAGATTATGTGTACTTTTGCAGACGCAAATTAAAATTCAAATTTTAAAAAAATAAAAATGGCAAACATTAAGAATTTAAAAAAAGACATCAACTACGTTTTAGGAGATATTATTGAAGCAGTTTACTTGTTCGAAATTTCTACAACAGGAAAACCAACAACAGAAACGAATGCTTTAATTGACGAAGCGATTGCTGCTTTTGACACTTTAATCACAAAGGTAAATGTTAAAAAAGTAGAAAATAAAAAAGCACACTTCAAACAAATTAATGTTGAATTGGAACAAACTGCTAATCAATTGATTGCTAAAATCAACGAATTGTAGTCAAAAAAAAAGCAAAAAAAGTTTGAATTTGTTTTGGAAAACAGAAATTCAGACCTATATTTGCACCCGTAATGAGTCGCCAGCGTAGCTCAGTTGGCTAGAGCAGCTGATTTGTAATCAGCAGGTCGTGGGTTCGAGTCCCTCCGCCGGCTCTTTGATAAAACCATCCCGTCTTAAGCGGGATGGTTTTTTGTTTTTGGGGACATGACAATTGATTCCTATTTAATGCTTTTCATAATTTTTTTTGTTAAATTTGGGTTCTAACAAAAAAAACAAATACATATGGAAGAGCATTCAGTGATTGAAAGTTTCGAAATGAAACTTAGCGCCTCTGCTAAGGGCTTTTTGAAAGAAACCGCAAAGTGGGCCTATTTTTTGTCCATTCTTGGTTACATCGGAATTGGGTTTATTATTTTTGCCGCTTTATTCGCCGGAACGCTATTCTCTGCTATGGCTAAGGTGAATCCTGCTATGGGAATGATGGGATCTTCTTTTGGGTTTGTAATGGCTTTTGTATACTTTTTGATAGCCATTCTTTATTTTTTTCCAGTATATTACTTGAATAAGTTTGCTTCAAATGCCAAAGCAGCATTCCAAAACAATGATTCAGATGCCTTGACTACTTCGTTAGAATACCTAAAGTCACATTATAAATACATTGGAATTATGACTCTGGTTGTTTTCTCTCTTTATCTTTTACTATTTGTAGGAATGATTGTTGCTGGAATAACTTCTAGTGCGCTATAGTGTGTTTTTAGGTCCTTAAACTGCTTTTATTCAGTATGTTAATCGGACTGTAATTATAAAACAAAAAACCATCTTGCCTTAACAAGATGGTTTTTGTTTCATTTTTTTTTAGAACATAAATTATGAAAAAATACTACTCAGGATAGAATACGAGGAGGTTCTAATAGTACTTCTCTTAATTTGTATGATTATTGCTGTTTTTTGATTGTTGCTACATACTCTGTTAATTGCTTTCCATAAAGAGATTTTGCCACTTTAGGAGACATTGATTTTTGAATCGTATCTAAGTATTTTATGTTGATGTCGTAAATCTGGGATAAGGCAATATAAGGCGCCACTTCGTAGTCTCTGTTGTTTAGAGCGAAATTTGTGGCAAATAAGTATTTTCTTTTCAAGTTAGAATCCTGTTTTGCTCCTATGCTATCAATGGTTTTTATGTTTTGACTTTTTACTGCATTGAATTTTTTTTCTATTAAAGTAAGACTTTCATCGGTGAAGCGGCTGTTTATTTTTTTAAATTCTTCAAAGATTTCATTGTTTTTAGAACCTGTAATTGTAGCATCAGATAAGTAGCGATCTAAACTGGTTTCAATAGTTATTTTTCCTGGCTCAGCAAAGAAAGGCAGGTTGTTGTCCATGGAATTACTCACGCCTCTGTCTAGAAACAAGTATAGCATTTCAGGTGATTTTAGATCTAAGTGACTTTCAAAAACGGCGCTTCCGTCAATATGAATCGTGTCAATTGCAACCAGCATTGTATCAACGACTCTTTGGATGTATAAAGTTCCTTTTTTTAATCCTTTAATATTTCCGGTAATGTGTACATTCCCTCCAGGTTCCTCCTTATTACAGGACGATAAAAGGATTAAAGTGATAAATGCTAGAATAGTTTTTTTCATGTGAAGTTAAAATTTGTTTTTTAGGACATGGCATCGTCATTTTTTATGATTTGTCCTGATATCTCGGGATAGAATCCTGGCGATTTGATTAGTGTTTAGATTTTGGCGCAAAATAAAGAAAATTGTTGGAATGATTTTGCTAACACATTCAAATTTATCAAAAAAAATCCCAATTTATTTCTAAATTGAGATGTTCCTCATTAAATTATCAATTTAAGCTTTTAACCAGGCTTCTTTTAAAACGGTTTTGGACGTATCAGTGGCTTTAAGAACTTCTTTTTCTTCGTAAGGAAGTGTAACTTTTCCTTTGATTATTTGTTCTTTTCCATCCCGTTTTATCTTAATTGTGATTGTATCGTTCTCTTTCCAGTTTTGACTTTCAGCAATCATTTCATAAATATTGTCTAATGAATAAGGTTTTTCATTTATAGAGATGATGATGTCGCCTCCTTTTAGCTCTAAAGTGGTATAAAAATCGTTTAGTTCTATAGTTGGAATTACGATAATTTCCTTTGTTTGTTGGTTCACGGTTATGTACGGGGATTGTCCTTTTAAGAACACATTACCAGGTACTTTTGCCATAGCTTTTGTGATGCCTACTTTAGCTAAGTACGTTTCATACGGTATTGGTGTTGGTCCGGAAACATAAGTTGTTAAAAAAGTCCCTACTTCAGGGTAGGTAAATGAAGTTATTTTTGCAAAAAGGTCCTTGTCATTAAACGGTTTTGAAGCGCCATATTCATTTGATAACTTTTGCATCAAATCAAGAATTCCTCTTTCTCCGTTGCTTTTTTCTCTGATAATGATATCCAGACACATTCCAATAAGAGCTCCTTTTTCATATACGTTCAAGTATTGGGCTTTGTAAGGTTCAGTCAACACATTTGCGCTCATCGTTGTGAAAGGCATCGTGTCATTCATTGCATTTGCATGTGCAATTTTTTCAGACATACGCGTATAAAATTCCTCTTCTGTAATTAATCCTTGATTAATCTGAAAAAGATTGGCAAAATATTCCGTCACCCCTTCGTACAGCCATAAATGTTCTGACATTTTAGGCGTGTTGTAATCAAAATAGTGAATTTCTTTAGAATGAATGGTTAAAGGAGTTACGATATGAAAAAATTCATGCGAAACTACATCTTTCATTGATTGTACCAATTCTTCTTTTGGCATCATTTCCGGTAAAACCACTGTAGTGGCCGTAGGGTGTTCTAAGGCTCCAAATCCCTTTGCATCAGTATCTTTCATGCTTGATAAATACAACAAGACGGTATATTTTTTGGTAGCGTTTATTTTTCCTAAAAATGTTTTTTGAGCAGTCATCATGGTTTTCATCTCTGGAGTAATACTTTCAGCAGTTACTTTTCCGGTAGGCGAAAAAACACTGATCAATATTTCCATACCGTCTACAGTAAAAGTAGTGTAGTCCGGTTTAGCATACATAATTGGATTTTCAACTAATTGAGCATAACGAGCTGTTGTAAATACATCATTTGTAGTACTTGCGTCTTGATCTGTCATGGAAGTTGCTCCCCAAAGTGTTTCCGGATGGGCTATATTTACCGTATAAGCAAGGTCTTTTTTGTCTTGAAAATAGCCCACAAAACCATGCATGTTTAGCATGAAATTGACTCCTGCATCTATATTTGTTCCGGCAGGAGAGAAAACATCATTCTTGCCAAAGCCGCTTCCCTTTTCAGTATCAAATGTGTCGTTAACCCAATAGGTTATTTTAGTGACAGTTTTGGCATTCTTGATATTCCAGGTGTTGTCATCCGTTTTGTTAACCGGAAGTATATTGCCCTTACTGTCAAAAGCTTTTAGATCTTCAGTGTATTTTCCATAATCATCAATAGAGTAGGTGCCAGGGACAATTTTAGGAATGCTGTAAGTGACTTCATCAGTGCTAATTTTTGGTGCGGTAATCGTAACCATTACTTTGTCCTCTTTAACGTCATTTAAGTTGATTGCTACGTGTACTACATCGGTAATTGATTTTGAAACATTTGCTGAAGTGCCAACAATTTTACAGCTCCAAAGAAGAGTAGCAAATGCTATTGCAAAAAATATTTTTTTCATTTGTATTGTTTTTTGTTTATTGTATAGGTCTTTTACAAGAGGGAATTGTTACCCCTTATAACGATTTTATAAAGCCAGTTATTGCTGTCACCACTTTTGGAGCAATGGGTAAGTCCGGATTAGAATAGGATTTCATATTTACAGAATCATCTCCATTTATCTCTTTGAAAATATGATTCATTTTCTCGATCAGAACTAGCTCTGCTTCCGGTTTGGCTTTTTTTAACAGTTCTGCTTCAGCAACTGACACCTGTAAATCTGCAGTTCCGTTTAGCAGTAGTACGGGTATTTTTAACTTTGCAATTTCAATTTGCGGATTGTATTTTATCCATGAAATCATATAGGGCTGGATGCTTGCTCTAAAAAGGGAAGCTAACATGGGGTTTTTTAACTCGAAAGTTTCTCCGTTTTTAAGAATGTCCAGGTTTTTCTGAACTTCTTCTTTGAGGTAAGGGGCTTGTTTTGCTATTTGTTCCACCAGAACGGCATCAATGGTTCTTCCGGCTCCAGCTAATGAAATAAAAGCATCCGCTTTGCCATTTGCAGCAATCATTCCTATTAATGAACCTTCGCTGTGTCCGGCAATTATTATTTTGTTGTACTTTTTTTGATTTTTAAAAAACAGCAAAACGGTGGTTGCGTCAGTGATGAAATCATCAAAAGTAAGGGTAGCTTCATTTACCGTTCCACTCTTCATTTGAGCAAGGATTCTTTTATCATAGCTAAAGACGGCAATATCATTTTTAGTTAATTCTTCGGATAAATATTTCAGGGAATTATTGGGGAGTCCTTTTTGATTTCCGTCCCTGTCTGTAGGGCCTGAACCTGCAATAAGGATGACAAGATTCGTCTTTTTGTTTTGTTTTAAAGGAGAGTACAACGACCCATTTAACAATGGATTTATAGTAACTTCATCCTTATTAAAAGATTGAATTGCTGTTTCTGTTTGTGAATGGCAGAGTATTGAACACGAGATCAGGAGTACGAGTAGTAATTTTTTCATTTTATTTCGCATTTAATTCGTTTATTGTTTCTTCCGGATTTTCGACTTCAATAATTAGTTTATTGTAATAGGAATCTTTGAGTTCAACAATAATTGCATTTTTTTTATTGCAAACGTCCCAAAAGTTGCGTTTTCCTTTTTTGATATAAGTGCCAGCAGTTATAACCCATGGTAATTGGGTGCCTGGCATTTTCCAGCCGATCCAAAATGTAAATTCATCGTTGCTTTGATACGCTCGGATTATTTTATCTTTCGGTACACGAATCTTATTTTCGAAAGCCCAAAATGTATGACTTCCTAGAATATCAAAAATAAATTCGTTTTCGTTTGATGTTACTGAAACCATAAATGTATGAGTTGAGACTGCTGTTTTAAAACAGAAAACTCCCGAATATCAGGAGTTTTATTTTAATCTAGTTTGTTTTTTATGTAATATTTACCGTCTAAGTCTTCGTCAAAATCATCCACTTTTATGGGTTTTGGTTTTGGTTTATTTGCGGTAGCTTTCTTTTTCCACATTTCAAATTTTTCTGCCGGCATCTTCTTCTTCATTATCTCTAGGATCTCTTTTTCGGCCAAACCAAATTCTTTTTTAATGATTTCAAAAGGATTTTTTTCTTCTAAAGCCATTGTAACAAGTTTTTCTGTTTGCTCCCAGTTCAATTCTTTGCGGTTACTCTTTTTCATCACGTGAAAATTAATTCAAATAGGTGTTAATGATTATTAAATTAAATTTTTTAATTTCATTCAATATTAAGAAAAATTATAATTACTTTTTCTCAAAAGATGATTTTTTTTAATTTTTTTTCTTTAATGGCTGTTTTTGAAACGGTATTTTCAATAAATTCTTTAATGCATTGTGTTCCTCAGGATTGGGATGGGTATCAATTCCGTAAATAATTTCTTCTTTTGGAAGTGTCATAAATGTGCCAAATAACCGATCCCAGATTGAAAATATATTGCCATAATTACTATCGGTATAGGGCAAAACATGATGGTGGTGTACTTTGTGCATGTCTGGCGATACGATAAAATAGCTCATAATAGTATCTATTTTTTTAGGAAGTGAAATGTTAGCATGATTGAATTGCGTGGCTACAACAGATAATGTTTGGTAAAGGAAAACCATCCACATGGGGCTTCCAATGATTAAAACACCCAAAGCGGTAAATGTAAATCGGATCACACTTTCTCCCGGATGGTGTCTATTGGCGGTTGTGGTGTCAATCCAGGTGTCTGTATGATGAATCAAATGAAAACGCCACAGGAACTTGGTTTTATGTTCCACTAGATGCACCAGATAAGCGCCTATTAAATCCAATAAAAGCAATCCAATAAGGGCGTAAAGCCATAGCGGCATTTCAGGAAGCCATTGTAAAATTCCAAAATTTGTAGCAATTGTCCAGTCAGCCGCTTTTAATAAAATAAAAGCCAGGCAAAAATTGACAGCAATAGTCGTGAAGGTCATAAAAATATTGATGCCGGCGTGATGCCATTTTTTATAGGTGAAGTTAAAAAGCGGAAAAGCATTTTCGATCAGCCAGAAAAAAGTGATTCCGCCCACAAGAATTAAACTTCGGTGTGTCGATGGAATGGTAGAAAAATAAGTAATGATATCATTCATAATTCAGATATTTATTCCAAATTTAATAATTTTTTATGAAAGTAATTATTTGATTACCCGGAAAGTGCCATTTATTCTGGGGCCAATAGGTTTTGTGGTTTTTGGAATCTGGTGTTTCCAGAAATGTTGTGTCGTTCCTTTCATCAGCAACAAACTTCCATGTTCCAATAGGATGCTTTTTTTTAGGTCTTTATCTAAATTATGTTTGAGCTGAAAGGTTCGTTGGGCTCCAAAACTCAACGACGCAATTATGGGATTGATTCCTAATTCTTTTTCGTTGTCAGCATGCCAACCGTTGCTGTCTTTTCCGTCGCGATATTGGTTGAGTAAGACGGTTGTAAAAGTAGTATCAGCACTTTTTTCGACTTGAGATTTTAGCTTTTGCAAAAGCAAATTCCAAGGATGTGGCTGCATCGTTATATTCGAATACGAGTAAGGTTTTCCTTCGTTTCCAAATAAAGCCGTCAAACGAGGCTGCGGATGAATTTTCCCGTATACACGAATATCGTCTTGTTGCCAAGGGATATCTTGCATTAATTCGGCAAAAATAATATCGGCTTGTTCTTGGTCAAAAAAATGAGGATAGTAGATGATCTCCGCATCTGGCAAGTCAATAAATACGGGTTCTGATGTGGATTCGAAAAGTGATTTCACGAGATTAAGTATATTGGTACGCCCAGTAAATTAAAAATAATTGTAGTGGCATTCGCAATAGTAAGGCCCATTTTGGCAGACCCATTCTTGCTTTTTCATCAAAATACATATACAAATGTGTTGGAAAAATAGCAATCAACAAAGCGATCACCCCCCAAGCGGCATAGTTGGAAAGTAACGGAATACAAAGCGAAATTCCCAGAAATATTTCTGCTAAACCACTGATGTAATTTAATAATTTTGGATTTGGAAAGTACGAAGGAATGATTTTCAAGTACAGTCTGGGATTCCTGAAATGGTTTAATCCTGCGATAAAGTAGACGAAAGCCATCACATATAAATGCCAAGGTAAATTCATAGTAAAGTTATTTAATACGAATTTATAAAAATTTTATTAAAATCAGTGCAAATGGATTGAAACTGCAATTAGGAGGTTCGCTTCAGGTTTACATTCATTATGATAATTGCTAAAATAATTAAAATAATGCCAAGCCATTGGATCAGGTTTACCTGCTCATTCAATAAGAGATATGCCATAAGTACCGATACGGGAAGTTCCAGTGCCGAAACAATACTTCCCAGTCCGATTCCAGTCAGCGGAAAACCGGCATTCAACAATAAAGGTGGAATTATGGTTCCGAAAAGGGCTAAAATGATTCCCCATTTTATGAAAATTTCAAAGTTAAAAGGAGTAGTTTGTGTTGAGATTGCAAAAAAGGTCACGATGACAGCACCTCCCAACAACATGAATAAACTGCGTTGTGCCGAGGAAATATGAGTTGCCACACGATTAGCGGTAAACATAGTTGTAGTAAAAGAAGCTGCTGCTAAAAGCCCTAAAGCAATACCGCGCCAGTCTAAAACGATACTATTCTCGAAGACATTGGTAGCAAGGATAGTTCCGGTTAAGACAATAAATACGGAAACTATTTTTTGAGTAGAAGGAATTTTTTTTTCTAAAATCATTTCGAATAAAACACCCATCCAGACGGTTTGCATCAATAAAACAATCGCAATAGAAACAGGAATGTATTTTACTGCCAAATAATAAAAGATACTCGTAAATCCTAAAGAAGTTCCGGCAAGCATCAGCTGAGTGATGTTTTTTTGGGATGCTTTTATAACGGTTTTTCCTTTCTTAGCTTTTTGAAACATATTGATCAGCAGCATTCCCATGATTCCATATACAAATTGGGCAACGGTAACTTCGGGTGTGGTGTAGCCTTGACCGTAGGCTATCTTTACAAAAGTAGCCAGCATTCCGTAACTCGTTGCGCCGAGACCAACTAAGAAAACTCCTTTTAAGACACTATTTTTTATCATTTTTTTAATTTTAAAAAGCGGGCAAAGATAGGGTTTAGTTCCTAGTTATAAGGTGTAAATTGGTAGATAATATCAGAGTCAACCATAAATTCAGGTTTTTGATTTCCAATTAAATTACATCATTTTGCTTTTCGTGGTAGGTTTTTTTTAATCCTCTTATGATTGCAGCATTAGCCAAAAACCGGTTGGTATACACCAATAAAATCAACGAAGTTGTGCTAAAAAGTAATGCTAGAGTTTCTATTTGTAAAATCATAATTTAATCGAATCATTGTAAAGGCAAATATTGCTAATCTTTTGATGCATTTTAGTATTGCAATGAATAAGAGGAGCTTTCCTTTACTGACTTAAATTTTTAAAGTGTAATCCAGTTAAAGGTTTGTTCGATGATTCTTGTTTTTTCTTTTTGAATAAATTTTAAATAGGCATCGGCTACAGGTGAAAATTTTTTGCCTTTTAACCAAATTAAATTCCAGTTGGATTGAATAGGCAAGCCTTTTACCGGAATAATTTGTAGGTCTCCATTATTAAGCTCGTTTTTTATACCAATTAAAGGCATGATCGAGCATCCAAGTCCAGCCAGTACGGCTTGTTTTACCGCTTCATTTCCGGTCAGCACCATTTTTTTTGAAACTGTTAATTGATTCTGTTCTATAAATTTTTCCATCACATATCTTGTTCCTGATCCTTGCTCGCGATAGATGATGGGTAAGGTTTCTATGATTTTTTTTTCTTGAATTCCTTTTCCCATTTTTTGATCACTATTAGCAACAAGGAAAAGGGAATTAGGCATAAGCTCCACTTTCTCGATTTGCAGGGTTTCTGGTAACACGGAAACCAGAGAAAAATCTACTTCATTTCTTTCTAAGTTTTTCAACACTTTAGTTTTATTGGTCACATCCAGAATCAATTCGACACCTTGATTTTGTTTCAAAAAATCAGATAAAAAATAAGGAATTACATATTTCCCGGTTGATACGACAGAAATTTTTAATCGTCCTGTCAGTTGTCCCTTGAATGCCATTGTTTTATAATTGATTGCATGCACTTCATTTAGAATTTTTTCTGCAGCCGTGGCGATTTCTTTGCCAAAATCAGTAACAAACAGCTTTCTTCCGATTACTTCTGTTAACGGTACATCAAATTGATCTTGAAAATTTTTTAATTGAATGGATACTGCGGGTTGTGTAAGGTGCAGTTCCATTGCGGCTTTAGTGATGCTTTTATTTTGGGTAATTTTTAAAAAGACATGCAGCTGGTGTAGTGTATAATTCATAAATAATTTTTATGTTTTGTATTACAAATATAAATAAAAATATATGGATAGCCCGTTTTACTTTTGTAAAAAAAAAATAAACAAAAAGATATGCAAAGAATAACAATAGCAAAAGGAGACGGAATAGGACCTGAAATAATGGATGCTACTTTGAAAATTATTAAGGCAGCGGGCGCACAGCTTCAATTTGATGAAATTGAAGTTGGTGAAAAAGTGTATTTAAAAGGTAATACCTCCGGAATTGAAAAGTCATCTTGGGATTCTATAATAAACAATAGAATATTTCTCAAAGCTCCAATTACTACTCCGCAAGGTGGTGGTTATAAAAGTTTGAATGTTACCACTAGAAAATTCTTAGGATTATATTCTAATGTTAGACCATGTATGAGTTTGCACCCTTTTGTGGAAACAAAACATCCAAAAATGGATATTGTCATTGTTCGTGAAAATGAAGAAGATTTATATGCGGGAATAGAACATCAGCAAACGGATGAAGTTGTGCAGTGTTTGAAAATCATCAGTCGTCCCGGCTGTGAAAAAATTGTCCGCTATGCTTTTGAATATGCCAAACAGTATGGAAGAAAGAAGGTAACTTGTTTCACAAAAGACAACATCATGAAGCAGACGGACGGATTATTCCATGAAGTGTTTGATGAGTTAGCGAAAGAGTATCCTGAAATTGAAAACGAGCACTGGATTATTGATATTGGTGCTGCAAAAATGAGCGATACACCAGAGAATTTTGATGTTATTGTAACCTTAAATTTATACGGTGACGTGATTTCTGATATCGCTGCACAAATTGCCGGTTCTGTGGGGCTGGCAGGCTCAGCAAATATTGGAGAAGAATGTGCAATGTTTGAAGCAATTCACGGATCTGCACCCAGAAGAGCCGGGCAAAATGTTGCGAATCCGTCGGGATTATTACAAGGAGCAGTAATGATGCTGAATCATATTGGGCAAAACGAAGTGGCTAGTAAAGTACAAAATGCATGGCTGAAAACGCTTGAAGACGGAATACATACCTATGATATCTTCAAAGAAGGCGTAAGCACTGCAAAAGTAGGGACTTCAGAATTTGCCGACGCAGTAATCCTAAATTTAGGGCAAAAACCAAAACAGCTTCCTGCTGTAGATTATAAAAATGTTCAAGCCTTAGATCTCCCGAAATATAAGAGAAGACCAGCTGCAAAAAAAGAATTGGTAGGTCACGATGTATTTGTGCATTGGAATGGAACCGATCCTAATTCGCTAGCCGAAATTCTAAAAAATATAGGGACTGAAAATCTAAAACTGAATATGATTTCCAATAGAGGAATCAAAGTTTGGCCCGAAGGATTTAAACAAACCTTTTGTACGGATCACTGGAGATGCCGTTTCAAAGCTGAGGATGGAGTACTAGTTAACAAAGAGGAGATCATTGGATTATTGCAGCAATGCATCGACCATAATATCGATAGCATCAAAACTGAAAATTTATATAAATTTGACGGGAAAATGGCTTTTTCATTGGGTCAAGGACAGTAAGAAATGCGTTAACTTCTCCTTTATTTAATTGGTACTCTTTCACTAAATGTGCTGTTTCCTTTAAAGAATTTAATAAGGTGAGTTATTCCTAACACGCTCCATTAAGTAGTAAAAAAAATTAGTCCCTATGAAAAATAAAAATAAAAAAATTAGTTTGGTCTTTGGAATAGTTTGGTTGATTGGTGGAATACTATTGACAATCGTAGCACCTAATAACTTATTTTTCACACTGTTTCTAGGTTTGGGAATATTTTTCACGATCTACACATTACAAAAAAATAAAATTTCATTATAAAGTATTATGGAAAAAGAATATCAATTTAAGCTAGTTGAAGGTCAGTTTGCACCATCAGAAGCAGGAAAAGTACTGTTTTCGTTAATCAACAATAAGATTAATTATCATAATTTAGAAAAATTTAGCAATCAAATTCGATTTGATGAAGACTGTTCGCATTCAAAAATAAGGCTTGAAACTCTTTTAGAAGCCTCTGAATACATCAAGGAACTCATCAAAGAAGCGTCGTCAAAGGATTTGGAACTGAAAATTGACAGTGTAATTCAAATTGTACTGTGTCCTAAAGTAAAAACTGAATTGAATGTTTGAGGGTAGACAATTACTCATTGCCACCAAGCATCACAAAGAAAAAGTGATTGCTCCAATTTTTGAAAAAGGATTAGGTGTTCACTGTTTTGTTCCTGAAAGTTATGATTCGGATATTTTCGGCACTTTTTCAGGTGAAGTGGAGCGGAAAAATACGGCAGTTGAAACCGTCAGGGCTAAATGTTTGGCGGCAATGGAAGAATTTGACTGCGATTTGGCTATTGCCAGCGAAGGCTCTTTTGGTTCACATCCTTCTATCTTTTTTGCCCAGGCCGATGATGAGTTTTTAATTTTTATCGATAAAAAAAACGACTTAGAAATCATTGCCAGAGAACTCAGTTTGGAGACTAATTTTTATGGAGAAAATATTTCTAGTAAAGAAATGCTCTTGGATTTTGCAAATAAGATTCAATTTCCTGCCCATGCCATAATTTTGCGAAGCAAGCCTGATGATCTAACAACACTAGTTAAAGGGATTACCACAAAAGGTGAATTGGAAGATACTTTTCAGCACCTTGTGAACAAATATGGGAGTGTTTATGCTGAAACTGATATGCGTGCGCTGTACAACCCCACTCGTATGGGTGTGATAAAAGTAGCGGCGCAAAAATTATTGGAAACTATAAAAACGGAATGCCCAAGCTGTAAAGCACCGGGTTATTGTGTGATAGATGCGAAACAGGGCTTGCCTTGTTCATGGTGTTCAGCGCCCACACGATCTACCTTGAGTTTTATTTATAGTTGTAAAAAGTGTTGTTTTAGTTCCGAAAAAATGTATCCCCATCAAAAAATAACCGAAGAACCAGGATTCTGCGATTCCTGTAATCCATAAGATATGAGTGTAATCAGTAGTTCGATTCCAAAAGCTGTTGCGCTTTTAAATCAGGAGCAAACCATAGGAATTCCTACCGAAACGGTTTATGGTTTAGCCGCCAATATTTACAGCTCAAAGGCGGTAGAGCGTATATTTTCGATTAAAAAACGTCCGTTTTTTAATCCGTTAATTGTTCATATAAAATCGGCAACTGTCCTTTCTGAAATAGCGAGAGACATTCCTGAAAAAGCGAACTTGTTAGCAAAAGCTTTCTGGCCGGGACCTTTAACTTTGGTTTTAAAAAAGCAAATTTCCATTCCGGATTTGGTTACCGGTGGTAAAGATACCGTAGCGATCAGAGTTCCAAATCACCCAGTAGCCTTAGCCCTGCTGAATCAGTTAGCCTATCCTCTAGCGGCTCCGAGTGCTAATCCGTTTGGCTCTCTTAGTCCCACTACAGCAATACATGTTGCTGACTATTTTGAAGAGGTGTTACCAATGGTTTTGGATGGTGGAGCTTGTCAAAGGGGAATAGAGTCAACGATCATCGGATTTGAAAATGGGGAGCCTATTTTATATCGCTTGGGTTCTTTGGCTGTAGAGGATATTGAAGCAATTGTTGGGCCGGTAAAAATGATTACCCATGATGATATTGCTCCAGCGGCACCAGGCATGTTTTCTAAGCACTATGCTCCTTCGACGACGACTTTTTTGACAGCTGATGTGACGGAGAAGCTAAAAATGTTTCCGGATCAAAAAATTGGAGTTTTAGTATTCCAAAAAGGGATTGATGATCCAAAAATTGTACAACAGGAAATTCTATCGACAACAGGCAATTTAGCAGAAGCCGCATCGCAATTGTATGCTGCCTTGCATAGATTAGATAAGTGCCATCTCGACTGCATTATAGCGGAACGATTTCCAGATGTGGGTTTAGGCAAAACGATAAACGATCGTTTAAAAAGAGCCACCAAAAAATAAAATATGGATACCATCATAAGAAATGCAAAAGTGGTCAATGAAGGACAAATACTTAATTTAGATCTTCTGATTTCAGGAGAAAGAATTGAAAAGATAGCACCATCAATTGGACTAAATCCTGCAAAAAAATATATCGAAATTGATGCGACAGGACTTTATCTGCTTCCGGGAGTCATTGATGATCAGGTTCATTTTAGAGATCCGGGACTAACACATAAAGGCACTATTTTTTCAGAGTCGGTTGCCGCTGTGGCTGGCGGCATCACCTCCTTTATGGATATGCCCAACACGATTCCCAATACGCTGACTCAAGAGTTATTAGAAGAAAAATACAAGATGGCGGCGGAAAAATCAATTGCTAATTATTCGTTTTTTATGGGAATTTCAAAAAATAACTTGGAAGAAGCTTTAAAAACAAATACCGAAAATGTATGTGGAATTACGGATGATGGGCTTTATTTTAATAATGACGAGGGAATTTTAGCCAACTATCCAGAATTTTTGGAGCAACTTTTTTCAAGAACCGATACCTTGGTAGCTTTGCACAGCGAAGATGATTCACTGATAAAAAAGAATACGGAGGATTATAAACTAATTTACGGAACTGAAATTCCTTTTTTTTATCATTCTCTTATTCGGGATGAGGAAGTTTGCCTAAAAGCAACTGAACGAGTATTGAAAATTGCTAAAAAACACCAAACACGCTTGCATCTCTTTCATATTTCAACTTTGGCGGAAGCCAAATTATTTGATAATCATACACCGATCAGAGAAAAACGAATCACCGCCGAGGCTTGTATACATCATCTTTGGTTTTCGGATGCCGATTATGAAAGACTGGGCTCCAAGATCAAATGGAATCCCTCTATAAAAACAGAGCAAGATAGAAAAGGTTTACTGCAGTATTTGCTCAATAATTCAATAGATATTATTGCAACGGATCATGCTCCTCATACTGTTGCCGAAAAAGCAGGGAATTATTTTCAGGCGCATTCCGGCGGACCATTAGTACAACATGCTCTTTTAGCAATGTTAGAATTATTTTATCGTGGTGAAATTCCGTTGGAGAAAGTAGTGGAGAAAATGAGCCATAATGTAGCCGAAATTTACAGAATAAAAGAACGAGGCTATATACGGGAGGGCTATTTTGCCGATTTAGTTTTAGTCGATTTAAATAAAAAACAGGAAGTAACTCCAGACTCTCTTTTATATAAATGCAAATGGTCTCCTTTTGTAGGACAGGTTTTTAAAAGCAGCATCAGTTCAACTTTTGTTAATGGAAATTTGGTGTATGAAAAAGGACTTGTGAAGACAGATATAAAAGGAAAAAGATTGCGATTTGAAAAGATAAGATAATCAAAATGTATAAAATAATTTAAAATAATTAAAATATGAATCTTAGTTTATTACTGGATAATTTAACTAATCCTGCCTTGTTGTTTTTTGTGTTAGGAATTATAGCCGTCTATGTCAAAAGTGATTTAGAAATTCCGGAGAATACCTCTAAATTTATATCGCTGTACCTTCTTTTTTCGATTGGTTTTAAAGGTGGACAGGAATTAGCTCACAGTCACTTTACTATAGAGATACTTTGGTCGATCGTTTTTGGAGTTTTGATTGCGGTATTAATTCCATTATATACTTTTTTTATTTTAAAGAAAAAGTTTAGTATTGAGAATTCGGGCGCAATAGCCGCCGCTTATGGATCTGTGAGTGCAGTTACTTTTGTAACGGCTGTTTCTTTTTTAGAAATTCAAAGTTACAATTTTAGCGGCCACATGGTTGCTGTTATGGCGCTGATGGAAGCTCCGGCAATCATTATCGGAGTGATTTTGATCCGATTATTTAGTAAGGAAAAAGTTCAAAAAACGAAGATGACCACAATTATCAAACATTCATTTACTAATGGAAGCGTGCTCTTGATTCTAGGTAGTTTGGTTATTGGGTTTTTGGCCAGTGAGCAACAGGCTTTAGGAATTAAGCCGTTTACTACTGATATTTTTAAAGGATTTTTGGCTTTATTTTTACTAGACATGGGAATTGTTAGTGGACGAAAATTAAATGATTTTTTCAAAAGTGGCTGGTTTAGCGTCTTTTTTGCTATTGTTTTCCCATTGATCAACGGGTGTATTGTTGCTTTTCTAAGTCAATTCGTTACCGATGATGTTGGGAATCGTTTTATTTTTGCGGTCCTGGCGGCCAGTGCTTCTTATATTGCCGTTCCGGCAGCAATGAAAATAGCCGTTCCAAAGGCGAATCCAGGAATATTTTTACCCATGGCTTTGGCAGTAACGTTTCCTTTTAACATTACTTTTGGGATGCCTATTTATTTTTCAATTGTGCTGTGTCACCTTTAGACAGTTGCTTTGACCAATGTAGTAGCACTTATTAATTGTTTCAAAAACTATTGGTAATAACATGAATGTTCTTTACAGAGAATCGTTAGTGTAGTTTTGTAAACTGTGCCCATTTCAATTGGCAACTAAAATAAATCTAATAAAATTACCTCTAATTCATTTTCTAATGCAGCATAATTTCTTGCAGAACTGAAATAATAATCTTCCGGCATCGTTACAATTTTTTCATTTACAGGATTGTTGTGTATGCAATCCATTTTTTGTCTAATAAATTTATTGCTGTAAATATGTTCTGCATGATAGCCGTTTTGCCAAACTTTGTATTGTTGTTCTTGTTTTAAATGCTGACAAGCTTTTTTAAAATAATCCAAGATCCATTCTCTCCTGCTTTCCGGTTCTTCAATAATAGCCTGAATAATTTTTTTAGATGTATATTTTTTAAAATCACGCATCACATCGGATAATATAAAACCGTTTGTTGCTTTGCAAAGCAGATGAATATGGCTGTGCATAATACAATATCCATAAATTTCTAAGCCCTTTTGATCTTGACAATAGTGTAACGCTTGTATAATAATTTGTTTTTGATTTAATCGTGTAAAAATATCTACCCAACCCATTGTAGTTATAGTAATAAAATAAGCGTCTTCAGTTGTTGTGGCTTTATACTTTGTCGACATTTTTTGTGTTATTTGTATTGTTTGCTCACTATTTTTTGCACATTATTGTGGGCACAGTTTGCAAAACTGCGCTAACGATTGCGGTATATCGGTGCGATCGGGCAGACACCATCAAATTCGCGCACAGCTTTCGGCTATTGGCTCACCCATATAAGGCGATTTAAAATATGGTTTTGATCGAAGTAATCCAGATGGAGGCATTCATTTACATGCTCGAAAACTAGTCTTTACCCATCCTGTTACCAAAGAAAATATGGAAATCTTGGCGCCAACTCCTGATGATGTAATTTGGAATGCAATTTAAAAAACTCATTTCATATAAATATTTCGTCACAACCTTTCATTAAAAAAAACTAACTAGAATGGTCAACTACGATTTTCCAACCTTCTTTAAATTTTTCTACTATTAAAGTAAAAAATCCTTTTTGTTCTCCTTTTTCCATTTGCAAATTCCAAGCACCTAAAACAAAGGCATGTTCGCTATCAATCATTTTTATTTGTTTGATATCAAAAGTTAGAGTACCCATTGAAGCTTTGTCAGGATAAACTTGTTGATAGATCTCTAAGTTTTTTTGCCAGCCGTAAAATGGTCCTGTTTTTCCAACAAATAGTAAAGAATCGGATTTTAAATAACCTTGCATATACCCAATCATATCCCCATTATTCCAATCTAAACGTTGTTTTTCTAAAACTGCTTTAATTTCTTTCTCTTGAGCAATTGATAAATGACTACAAAATAAGAGCACTATTGATAATATGATTTTTCTCATTTTTTTTACGATTTGATTGATTTTAACTTTATTGTGGACAACCTTTATCCCTTTTCATAAATCAAATGTATTCAAAAAATCGTGTTCATTCCCATTTAATTTTATGAAATATTGTACTATAAAATACTTGAACTACTTTTTAATTTTTGTACAATTTTACCCCAATATAAAATGCAGCGTTAATTATTTATTCCTGTACATCTCATGAATTCATTTTCAGGATAAAAAATTAGTTTTTATTTATACTTCTCTTAAACAAAATATGAAAATCCGTTAGCGCGGATTTGCAATCCGTGCCTATTCCAATTAATCAATTAAATATGTTACAGGATACTTTTTTTGAAATTTTTAAATTGCAAATTCTCTTTGTAGATATTCTATGTGCGCACGGATTGCAAATCCGCGCTGTCGCTGTCAAAAAAAAGTAAATCCGCGATCTAGCTTCTGAGGGTGCATAACCACTTGTACACGATTTTTAAAAATATTCAACAATAAAAAAATAAAACACTGCCCATATTATTATAAAAAATAGTCCAAGGTATACATTATTTAAATTTTTATTTAAGTCTTTTTTAATTATTAGTCGGTATAAAATCCAACCTATAAAAACGATTACTAAACCTACTACCATTACAATTCTTGACATAATTTATTTGTTTTTAGTATAATATGATTAATTCCTGTAGAAGCCTATTGCAATTTAGATTTAGTTACTCTTGAGAATGTTCACGAGCGGGACGCTCACGCTAGCGGGGGAATTTCATGCTTAAATATACAAAAAACCAACGAGTTGCATAAATTATTTGAACGATTTTTTGTACAAATTATCTAACATAGAGAAAGGAGGTTATTAGACAGTTTGACGTCCTTTGGCTTGGCGTCAGTTGGGGATTTGTTTAGCCAAATGTATCGATTTAAGAACCAACTTCCAAGTACAAAACCAACTTTAAAGTTTGTGTATGAAACCGATCGCTCTTATTTACAGACAATCGTTAGCGCAGTTTTGCAAACTGTGCCCATTTCAATTGGCAATTAATATAAATCTAATAAAACCACCTCTAATTCATTTTCTAATCTGGTCTTCGGTTTTTAGGGCTTTATTCTTAGCAGACATTTTGTTTGTTTTTAAATAGCAAAAAGTAATGAAGTACTCATAGCTTTTTCGTTTTTTGCTCTCTGTTGTGGGCACAGTTTGCAAAACTGCGCTAACGATTGTGGTATACCGGCGCGATCGGGGTAACAAACGTGAAACAGGCAAGTATAGAACTCGAATAAGACCTTTGGTTCTTAAAAATCAGAAAGATGCAATATGAAAATCCCTTAACTTAATGACATTGCGCGCTAGCTGGGAATCTTATTTAATCACCGCTCGTGCCTAGTGAAATTTAGAGTAATCTATCTATAAGAATTTTCACTAACGAGATGCTTGCGCCAGGCGGATAGAAGATTTATCATAACTTTTTGAAGATCGTTTAAAACTTAATTTTTGATAAAATAGATTATTTCGCCTAAACTTTTACCTGCTGCATATATTGCAAAAACACTTAAGGAAACAGCTGTAATTTTAAATTGTAGTTTGTATTTTGTATTTGCAAGATAATCTTTAGATTTCTGCATCAATTTTATAATTTCTACTTCTAAATTATTCATAATTAGGTGTTTTAAAGTCTTTATATTCTGTTAGTTTTTCTATGTTATTAATGTCAAAATTGCATGAAAATCTAGCTTTTCATACGATTTTGCTTAACTTATATTTAGTATTGAAGTAATTTAGAATATATTATTAAAACAAATATATAAATAATCCTTTACAAATTATTATTTATTTACTTTTTCTGCTAAACGAAGTTTTAACCTTAAAACGCTCTAAATAGCCCCGATAGAAGTGAAAATCCTTTGCTTTGGCGGGAGCCAAAGGCAAAGATTGCAGCGTATAGCGGGACGAAAGTGATTCTGGAAAACAATCGTTCTGCTCCAAAAAAAAAGCTGCCCAAGGTTGGACAGCTTTAGTATGTTGGATATTCCGAAGCACGTTCGGAATCAGCGATTCACATAATTTTAGTTGATAAAATGGGTTCGCTGCTTATTTGATCAGCTCAAAACTTCTTTTTACGAAAGCAGTCAACGCTTCTCCTTTCAATAGGTTTTGTGATAATTTAGCTAAGTCAAGCGCTTGTTTGACCAAACTTTCCTGAGCGTCTTTGTCTTTGTTGTTTAGAATGCTTGTTGCCAACTCAGAATTAGTATTTACAACCAAATTGTACATTTCGGGCATATTTCCCATTCCGAACATTCCACCGCCGCCAGACTGACTCATTTCCTTCATTCTACGCATGAATTCCGGTTGCGTGATGATAAATGGCGAAGCATTGCTATCTAAAGCTTCCAGTTGTACGGAATACGTTTGTTTAGGAACAATAGCTTCTAAAACAGTTTTCAAGTTGGTTTGCTCTTCCTCCGATAATTTAGAAATAGTAGTTTCCTCTTTCTTGATTATATTATCAATATGATCCGAATCCACACGTACAAAAGTCATGTTGCTGTTGTCGCCTTCAATTTTTTGAATTAAATGCGAGATAATTGGAGAATCCAACAATAAAACTTCATATCCTTTGTCTTTTGCAATTTCGATATAAGAGTGTTGCGCTTCTTTGTTTCCAGCATATAAAACCACTAATTTCCCATCTTTATCCGTTTGATTTGCCGCAAGGTTTTCTTTTAATTCTTCTAATGTGTAATATTTACCATCCACTGTTGGATACAAAACAAATGCTCCTGCTTTTTCGTAGAATTTATCTTCGGAAAGCATTCCGTATTCTAAAACAATTTTGATATCGTTCCATTTTTGTTCAAAATCCTCACGGTTTTCAGTAAACAACGATTTCAATTTATCGGCAACTTTACGCGTAATGTAATTGGAGATTTTCTTCACCGCAGCATCCGCTTGTAATCCAGAACGAGATACATTCAACGGAATGTCCGGTGAGTCGATAACCCCTTTTAACATAGTCAAAAATTCAGGTACAATTCCTTCAACATTATCCGTTACGTACACTTGATTTTGGTACAACTGGATTTTGTCTTTCTGAATTTGTAAATCCGAACCTAATTTTGGGAAATACAAAATACCGGTTAAGTTGAACGGATAATCAACATTTAAATGAATGTGGAATAACGGTTCTTCAAATTGCATTGGATATACTTCTCTGTAGAAATCCTTGTAATCAGCATCTGATAACTCCGTTGGTTGTTTCGTCCAAGCCGGGTTTGGGTTGTTGATGATGTTGTCAACTTCTACTTCAGTAAAAATTTTGTCTTTATCTTCTGCAGCAACTTCTTCACCCTTTTTTTGCTCTATTTTCTCTGTTTTGGTTCCAAATTTAATTGGAATAGGCATGAACTTATTGTATTTGTTCAGTAACTGATTGATTTTTGAATCTTCTAAAAATTCCAAAGAATCTTCGGCTATATGCAAGATAATTTCTGTTCCGCGAGTAGTTTTGTCAGCAGGTTCTAGAGTAAATTCCGGGCTACCATCACAAGTCCAGTGCGCAGCTGGCTCGTCTTTGAAAGATTTAGTGATGATTTCCACTTTTTCAGCAACCATAAAAGCAGAATAGAAACCAAGACCAAAATGGCCAATAATTCCAGAATCTTTAGCAGAATCTTTGTATTTATCCAAAAATTCTTCAGCTCCAGAAAAAGCAACTTGATTGATGTATTTTTCCACTTCATCAGCTGTCATTCCCAGACCTTGATCGATGATGTGCAGTTTTTTGCCTTCCTTGTCGATTTTTACCTCGATAATTGGGTTTCCGTATTCTACTTTGGCCTCGCCAATGCTGGTTAAATGCTTCAGTTTTAAAGTTGCATCTGTCCCGTTCGAAATCAATTCACGCAAGAAAATTTCGTGATCGCTGTATAAGAATTTCTTGATTAAGGGAAAGATGTTTTCTACCGAAACATTAATTTTACCTGTTGTCATATTTTGAATTTTTAAGTTTATTTTTATGGATAAAATCCTTTCAAATAGAATACCAATTATTGTTGAAGTGACAAATTGGCGCAGGCGTTAATTATGATATAAAATAATTTAATTTTGAAACTATTTTGTTTTTATTGCTTTGTATCTTTGTTAAAACATTAATTACATAAATTTCAAACGATGAAAAAAATCATTTTATTATGCACATTAGCGGTTTTAATGTTTGCATGTAAGTCAACATCGGTAACGAGTACGAACACCGATAGAAAAGCTCAGGTCATGATGAAAGGAGACTGGGTGATTAGCGCAGTAACCTATCCAGGTTCACAATATATTAAAGTGAATACGTTTCAACTTGCGGATTCCGAATGCTTTATTGGAAGTACGTGGAAGTTTATTTCGAATAATAACAAAGGGAATATGGCTTTGACCAAAGCAAATTGTGTTTCGTTTAGTTCACCAATTACATGGTTTGTTAACAATGACGAGCAATTTGTATTGAAAGTACTTGATGCAGGTGAAAAAGCGCGAAAAGTGAGAGACGGTTATATTTTACGCCTTGCAAACCAAACGGAAACTTCTTTTCAATTGATCGATAAAATCGATGTAGGAGGAAAAATGACGGATGTCGTGTATCAGTTCCAGAAAGTTAATTAATTAATAAAAATAGCGATATGAAAAAGATTTCAATAGTTGCAATGGCAACAATAATGATTATAGGTTCAATGTTTACCAGTTGTGAAGCAATCAAAAACACCAATAAAACCCAAAGAGGAGCTGGAATAGGTGCTGTTGCCGGAGCCGTTCTGGGAGGTGTTCTTGGAAACAATCTTGGAAAAGGCGGTAATGGAGCAATGGGAGCTGTACTTGGTGGAGTTGTTGGTGGAGTTGCCGGTGGAGTTATTGGTAACAAAATGGACAAACAAGCAAGAGAAATAGATGCAGTACTTCCTGGAGCTGAAGTCGTTCGTGTAGGAGAAGGTATTAAACTGGTTTTGAATGAAAATGCAGTGCGTTTTGATACTAATAAATCTTCATTGACGGCCAGTGCTAAAGCAAATTTAGATAAATTAGTTCCTGTTTTTTCAGAATATCCGGATACTGATATTACGATTTACGGATATACTGACAGCACAGGTCCAGCGGATTACAATTTGAAACTTTCAGGAGAAAGAGCGGCATCAGTTAGAAATTATTTAACTAGCAAAGGGGTTTCTTCCAGTAGATTTCAAGTGACTGGTTTAGGAATTGCAGATCCAATTGCCTCCAACGAAACAGTTGATGGCAGAAGTCAAAACCGTCGTGTTGAATTTGCGATTACTGCAAACGATAAAATGATTAAAGATGCTGAATCCGAAGGAAAAAATTAAGTATAAAATACCAAAAAACAAAGGCTGTTTCGTCAAGAAGCAGCCTTTTTCTGTGTCCAAATTGCAATAAAACATTGTAAATTTGCAGTCTTAATTACAGATGATGCTCGAGATAAAAAACATATCCTTTACTTACATTGAAAAGCCCGTAATAGAAGAGGTTAGTTTTGCCATTGCAAAAGGGGAAAACGCCGCTATTATTGGCGAAAGCGGTTGCGGTAAAAGTACGTTGCTAAAACTCATATACGGATTATATGATTTGGATAACGGAACAATTACCTATAATGACAAACCTATTTTGGGTCCCAAATACAATCTGATACCGGGAGAAGATTATATTAAATATTTAGCACAAGATTTCGATTTGATGCCGTACATAACCGTTGAAGAAAATGTGGGCAAGTTCTTGTCAAATATGCATCCGGAACAAAAGCAAGCTCGAGTCCAAGAGCTGTTAGAAATGGTCGAAATGACTGCTTTCGCAAAAGTAAAAGCAAAGTTCCTAAGCGGCGGACAGCAGCAGCGAGTAGCCTTGGCAAGAGTTTTAGCATTAGAACCAGAAATTATTTTGCTCGATGAACCGTTCAGTCAAATTGATTCTTTTCGGAAAAATTCGTTGCGTCGCAATTTATTTAGGTATTTAAAAGACAAAGAGATTACCTGTATTATTGCCACGCATGACAGTACTGATGCGTTGTCTTTCTCTGATGAAACAATTGTGGTTCAAAACGGAAAAGTAGTGGCAAAAGGAGATTCTAAATCCTTGTATGAAAACCCGGCTAATAAATATATAGCTTCTCTTTTTGGAGAGGTCAATGAACTGAAATTGTCGCAATTAATTGAACTTGTGGATGAAGCGGATCAGCCGCTTTTATTGTATCCGCATCAATTAAAAGTGGTGGACAACGCCATTATGAAAGTAGTCGTAAAACAATGTTATTTTAAAGGAAGTCATTATTTAGTCAAAGCAGCTTTTGAAAGAAGAGCGATTTTTTTTGAACATGATTCGGAATTAGCATTAAATCAGGAAGTATATTTGATGTTATCCTGATGATTAGTATTCAGTAAACAGTGCTCAGTATTCAGTGATTTTCAGTTCTGATAACTATCGAAAGTAGAAGTCGTTTTCAACTTTTATAAAAGTAGTAATAAACAAAAACCCCAAAATCAAAGTGAATTTGGGGTTTTGTGCTATGTTAATTTTTTTGTACAACTTACTGATCACTCAATAACTGATCACTGAACCCTTTTTAGAATTAATTCTTTAAATACTTTTCTAAAAACTGGTCTTGTTCCCAAAGCAAATGCAAAATATTTTCTTTGGCTACATAACCGTGTGCTTCTTTTGGCAGAATTACCATTCTTGCCGGAGCACCTAACCCTTTCAAAGCTTGAAAATAACGTTCGGTTTGCAAAGTGAAAGTACCCGGATTATTATCTGCTTCACCGTGTACCAAAAGCATGGGAGTTTTCATTTTATCCGCATTCATAAATGGTGACATCGTGTTATACACTTCAGGAGTTTCCCAGTAGTTGCGTTGTTCGGTCTGGAAACCAAAAGGTGTTAGCGTTCTGTTGTAAGCACCACTTCGAGCGATTCCACACGCAAAAAGATTAGAATGCGTTAGTAAATTAGCGGTCATAAAAGCACCATAGGAATGACCGCCCACAGCTACTTTTTTTCTGTTGATGTATCCTAAAGCATCCACGGCATTGATGGCCGCTTCAGCATTGTCAACTAATTGCGTCATGAAATTATCATTGGGCTCCGTTGTTCCTTCGCCAATTATGGGGAAAGCTGCGTCATCAAGAACTACATAGCCTTTGGTTACCCAATATACGAACGATCCATAACTAGGAAATGTAAATTCGTTCGGGTTTTGTGTGCTTTGTCCTGCTGAATTTTTGTCTTTATATTCAGCTGGATAAGCCCAAATCAACAATGGCATTTTCTCTTTTTTGATTTTGTCATAACCAACAGGTAAATATAACGTTCCGGATAATTCAACACCATCTTTACGCTTGTATTTAATCACTTCTTTACTCACGTTTTTGATACTTTCAAAAGGATTTTTGAATGCGGTAATTGGTGTTAGTTTGTTTTTTTGTTTAATATTTCTAAGGTAATAATTAGGGTATTCATTTTTAGACTGGATTTGGACTAAAACCGTTCCTTTTTTGAAGTCTTCAATCTCCAAAACGTCTTCTTTTTTATCGGTGTAAGTCGAAGTATACAACCGTTTTGCTTGCAACGTTTTCAGATTAAATTCACTTATAAACGGGAATTGCCCGTTTTTAGTAAATCCATTACCAATAAGATATGCATTGTCATTTTCGATAGCCAAAACATACCTGTTGTATTGGTTTTTTCTGGTTTCAAAATTTCCAGGATCAGAATATACATCCTGTGAATTTCTGTCGAAAATTACTTTTGGAGCCTGACTTGGATTCGAGGGATTTATTGCATACGTTTTGGTATTACGGGTATCATACCATTCATCTGTAATTATAGCCACGGTATCATTTCCCCAAATTATTCGGTCGTAGCGTTGTGGTGTTTTTACCAATGAAGTAGCGGAAAGATTAAAAGGCGCGTTCCAAAGAAAAACTTCATCTCTGAATTCCACTTTGTTTGCAGGATCTCCACCGTCTAAAGCTTCAGCATAAGTTAATGTTGCGGGTTTGTCGGTTCTCCAGCTCATGTTTCTTTTTCCTTTTCGAACGGCCATAAATCCTTTAGGAATAATCTCCGTCAGCGGCACTTCATTGACTACTTTTACTTCGTTTCCAGCTTTGTCATAGATTACTGATTTTGAAGGAAAACGACTCAACGGGACAATGTATGAAAAGGGTTTTTGAATCGTAGTCAGCATTAGATAATTGCCGTCAGGGGAAAAACTTTCTCCCGCATACATAGCTGCATTTTTGAATAAAGTTGCTGTTCCGTTCAGATTTACTTTGTACAATTCAGAAGTCATGATGTTCTCAAAATTGATTTCATCATTCTTGTTTTTCAACATATCCGGATAAGTTCTGTTCTGCGATTTTACACCATCGGCGTTTGAAATTATCGGACCGGTTGGCAAATCTTTTTTGGCATCCAAAAGAGCTGCTCTGTTTTTTGGTAACATTTTCACCAAAATAGTTTCGTTGTCATTCATCCAGCTGAACGGACTTCCAATATTAGCATTCACTGTTGCTTCCGTTAATTTGGTGGCTTTCGCCGAAGCAACATCGATAACCCAAAGTTCTACTCCGGAAGCTGTGGTGTGCGAAAATGAGATTTTTGTATCATTTGGAGACCAACCGATAGTACTGATACGAGGATTCGTTGGCAAACCTGTAACCTGTACTTCATTTTTGTCTTTTATTTTGCGTAATTTCAGGTTGTTCACGTATGTAACAGTACTGGAAATATTTGTAATTGGATTAATCCGCAATCCACCCAAACGCAGTTCTTCTTGGTTTAAATCGTCCAGTGATTTATACGTATTTCTGTACGTAAGCAACATGTATTCTTTTTTAGTATCCATCGATACTGAAGGTGCTCTTTCATAATCCGCTAAATCCAATATGGACTGAGATGGTTTTTGATAGGTTAAGTTTTCTTGTGCAAAAGTGGTTAAGCTCAGTCCAAGAAATAAAAAAAATGGAATTTTTAACTTCATAATTTGAATGATTTTAAATTAGCATTGGCAGTATCAATAATTGGTCTAAAATAAATGAATCTTGTTACATTTGGAAACAAAAACTTTTTTTTAACGTTTGAGTCAGATCCGGATGAGGTCACAATAGTATTATTTTTAAGCACTTCAACAGATTGTATTTGTAAGTATAACAAGAAATTGCGCAAAAAAGCATAAAAGTTGTAAATTGCTAAAAAAGTAGTAATTTGTGTGCTCATATTTTCAAGTATGTTTTAAATTTGTACTCGTATTTTAATAAAATAACAATAATATATGTATCATTCAAAAATAGCAGGATTGGGTTATTATGTTCCCGAAAACGTAGTGACTAATGACGATTTGTCCAAAATTATAGACACTAATGATGAATGGATTCAGGAAAGAACTGGAATTCAGGAGCGAAGACATATTATAAAAGGAGAAGACACGACGACTTCTATGGGAGTGAAAGCTGCCAAAATTGCTATTGAGCGTTCTGGTGTTGCTAAGGAAGACATCGATTTTGTGGTTTTTGCCACATTAAGCCCTGATTATTATTTCCCTGGTCCAGGCGTTTTAGTGCAACGGGATTTAGGGTTAAGAACCGTAGGCGCATTAGATGTAAGAAATCAATGTTCTGGATTTGTTTATGCTTTATCAGTGGCAGATCAATATATCAAGACTGGCATGTATAAAAACGTATTGGTAATTGGATCAGAAGTTCATTCTACCGGATTGGATATGACCTCGCGCGGAAGAGGGGTTTCAGTAATTTTTGGAGATGGTGCAGGAGCGGCTGTTTTGAGCAGAGAAGAGGATTTGACCAAAGGAATTTTATCCACACACTTGCATTCTGAAGGGCAGCACGCCGAAGAATTAATTGTAAAAGCGCCCGGAATGGGAGGCCGTTGGATAACAGATATCTTGGCAGATAATGATCCGGATGATGAGAGTTATTTCCCGTACATGAACGGACAATTTGTATTTAAAAATGCAGTGGTTCGTTTTAGCGAAGTAATTAATGAAGGATTACAAGCGAATAATTTGCAGGTTTCGGATATTAATATGTTGATTCCGCATCAGGCAAATTTGAGAATTTCACAGTTTATCCAAAAGAAATTCAACTTGACCGATGATCAGGTCTATAATAATATTCAGAAATACGGTAATACTACCGCCGCTTCTATTCCAATCGCTTTGACTGAAGCATGGGAAAAAGGCAAAATAAAATCAGGAGATACGGTTGTATTAGCCGCTTTTGGAAGTGGATTTACTTGGGGAAGCGCCATTATTAAATGGTAAATAGTAGTACAATAAATCGTATGTCGATTCCAATTGTTCTTTGATAAATAGTCTAAGCCTGCGCAAATTATTGTGCAGGTTTTTTTTATTTAAAGAGGAACCGTTATATTTATAGTTCAAAATTGATGCAACCAATAGTAATACAATCAAAATGACTAATCGTAGAAATTTTTTAAAAACAGCTGCTTTCGCTTCCGCAGCTATGGCTTTACATTCATTCAAAGGGAAACCAGAGGAAGAAAATGATTTTTCATCTAAAAAAGGAAGTAAACCTATTGTGCTTTCGACATGGAATTTTGGAATCCAAGCGAATGCAGCCGCTTGGGAAATTTTAAAAAATAACGGACGAGCTTTAGATGCTGTCGAAGCCGGAGTAAAAATTCCAGAAGCCGATCCTACGGAACGGAGCGTAGGCTATGGCGGAAGACCAGATCGAGACGGTCGCGTCACACTTGATGCATGTATCATGGATGAAAACGCCAATATAGGCTCAGTAGGATGTTTGGAGTTTATAAAACATCCCATTGCGGTGGCTCGCGCTGTGATGGAAAAAACACCGCATGTCATGTTGGTAGGTGATGGTGCTTTGCAGTTTGCGTTGTCGCAAGGTTTTGTAAAAGAAAATTTATTGTTGGAAGAATCTGAAAAAGAATGGAAAGAGTGGTTGAAAACCAGCCAATACAAACCCATTGCCAATATTGAAAATCATGATACCATTGGGATGATTGCATTGGATGCTGACGGTAATCTTTCTGGCGCATGCACCACCAGCGGAATGGCTTTTAAAATGCACGGACGTTTGGGTGATTCCCCGATTATTGGCGCTGGATTGTATGTAGACAATGAAATTGGTGCGGCCACGGCCACAGGACATGGAGAAGAAGTGATTCGGATTTCTGGTTGTCACTTAGTGGTTGAGCTGATGCGCCAAGGAAAATCACCACAAAAAGCGTGTGAGGAAGCGGTTGCCCGAATCGTAAATTTGACCCGCAAAAGAAATAAAAATGTAAAAGATATCCAAGTTGGTTTCATTGCCTTAAATAAAAAAGGAGAATATGGCTCGTATTGCATTCAGGGCGGTTTCAACTATGCTGTCCATGATACATCTGGAAACCGATTAATTGATGCCGATTATTTTTTGAAATAAATGAAAAAAGCACAACTGGAAATTGCCTGTTTTAATTTAGAATCGGCTATAATTGCTGAAAATAGTGGTGCTGACAGGGTTGAATTGTGTGCCAATAGAACAGCTGGCGGAACAACGCCAGATTTAGAACTTACTAAAATTGTTCGCGATAAAATCACCATCGACTTGAATGTTATGATTCGGCCTCGTGGTGGGAATTTCGTTTATTCTGATTCTGAAGTGGCACAAATGAAATTAGAAATCTTGGCATTCAAAAAACTTCAGGTTGATGGTTTTGTTTTTGGAATTTTAAACGAAGACGGTAGTATCAGTGAACAACAAAATAAGGATTTAGTTGCTTTGGCAAACCCATTGCCTTGTACGTTTCATCGTGCTTTTGATGGTGTAGAAAATAAATTTCAAGCACTTGAATCGCTAATCGGATGTGGTTTTAAAACCATTTTGACCTCTGGACAAGAAACAAATGTAGTTGACGGTATCGATGTTTTGGCAGCCTTAGTTAGAAAAGCAACTGACCGAATTATAATTATGCCGGGCGGCGGTTTGCGTTCTGTTAATATTACCGCATTAAAACAAAAAACAAAAGCTATTTTCTATCATTCTTCCGCAATTATTGATGCAGGGGAACTAGCAAATCAGTTGGAGATCCAAGCCCTAAAAGCAAATTTAGAATCCCTGTAAAACTTTATAAATCAAAAAACCCGGAGTTGGCATACTCCGGGTTTTTCTTTTTGTAACAAACTATTAAAATGAGTTTCTTTTGATTTAGAGTAGACTAAGGAAAGGCTAGTTTGTTACAAGCATTTTGCTTTTTTTATTTAAATAACAAAAAAAAGGTTTTATATTAATAAAAACCTTATAAAATAATAGAGAAGTTTTTATCGTTTCAAAGAAAAATGGGATTTATATTCTTTTAAAACAGAGTCCTCAGTATAGGAAATTGAAAACCAGTAATCATCCGCTGGGAGTGCATATCCATTGAAAGTTCCATCCCAACCGGAACCGTTAGGCAATAGTTCTTTCAATAGTTTTCCATAACGATCGAAAATATATAATTTTAAATTTTCTTGATTTGGTATTCCGGTGATGTTCCAGGTATCGTTAAATCCATCTCCGTTTGGAGTAAAGAATTTAGGGCTGTTGATAAGTTTCACTGTTACTGGAATGGTGAAAGTTCCGCAATTGGCATCGCTGACCGTTATTTCATGAATTCCGGAACTCACATTGGTGAATACATTACGCTCTTGAGGGGAACCTCCATCTAATGAATATAAGAAATTGCTTCCATCACCTACAAATGGGACGGCAATAACAGTTATGGTTTGGTTGTCCGTGAACCACCCGCTGGTTGTATAAGTTACAGAGGCTGGTTTTGAAGATTCAATAACCGTAAAAGGGACGCTGTCAGCAGTACAGCCAAAAATGGATAAGTTCGTAACAGTGAGCGTATAGTTTCCAGGTTCATTTGTTGACAAATTCTCAGCTGTACCTACTAAAGTTCCATCTTCACTTTTCCATTCAAAGGAATATTGTGGTGCAGTAAATCCACTTTCAATCAAGGCATCGGTAGTGATTCCGGTATCAATATCGATACAAATGGTAGGAACGATAAGGACTGGTTTTGGTTTTTTGGTGATAGTAATTACCATCGGTTTTTCGGCAGGACAAATCACTGTTCCTGATGTTCCTGATTGGGCATAGCCATAAATAGTGGTTGAAACAGTGATGAAATCCCGTGGGAATTTTTCAGTGTTGTTGCTTCCTGGACCACCTGGATTAGTGAAATATCGTGTTACAGGAGCTGTATACGAAGGAAGTTCAAAAGATTCACATCTGGTGACAGGAGTAATAGGTGTTATAATTGGAGTGTTATAAATGGTGACAATAAAAGGGTCTTCATCAATGCAGGTAACTCTATTGTTGTTTTCTACATATACAAAAAGCGTTGCTGTGGTAGTTATTGGGGAATAAGGAGGCAGTAATTGCACTCCAGTTCCATAGGGACCATTGGAAGCGGTGTAATAACTTCCAATCCCTACTATGGTTGGTAAATTAAAACTATTGCAGGCATATTGATCTGCTATGTCATTTACAAAAGTGACTAAAACATATATGCTGTATTCCGATACACAGCTGTTAGTGACGGTAGCAGGAGCATAAACATAGATTGTTTTTGAGGTTTTCAAAATGGTACCGGGAGGTAAAACAGGATTTGTGGGCGATGGTCCGCCTGCAAATTCGTAATATTCTCCGTTTATCAAATTATCTAAAATATAATTTTGGCCACATCGAATAACTTCAACCGGTTTTGCATCAATTGCAGGCGATTTATTAATGGTAATTAAGAATTCTTCTTGCACATAACAGGGTCCGGAAGTAGCTTTGTCATAAAAATACATGATTTGCGTTGTCGTTACAGGATAGCCCACTGGCCGAAGCGCACCGGTTCCTAAAGTCCCCGTGAAATAATTTCCTGAATGTGCTACTGCAGGTAAATAATAGACGTCGCAATGCGGATCTGTATCTGCTAATACTGGTAAAGGAGTAATATTTACCGTAATGGTAAAATCTAAATTATCGGTACACGTTTGACCTGTGACATAAAACCAAAGTGTTGTAGTGGCATTAATGAATGTTCCGGCAGGAATAACTGTTCCGCCACCCGCAGGAGCAGTTCGATATTCTCCTACTGTTAATGCAGGCAGTTTGTAGGCAGAACAGGAATTTACATCTGTTGGAGGCGTGATGCTTGATAGATTAATAAAAACTTTAAAGATTTTTTCATCAGCACAATTTTTTGGAGACGTAGCTGTTTCTTTATAGACGTAGATTTGAGTAGTTGTATTTATTACTGTTCCTGCAGACAAAAGAGATCCGCTCTTGCTACTGCCTGTATAGTAGACGCCGCCATTGAGATTCGCCGGCAGGATATAGGATGTACATGCAAATTGATTTACATAATTCGGCAATGCAGTAAAGGGTATTATTGTGATGTCAAAAGGGTTTTCTTGTGTACAAGACGGGGTAACCGTAGTGTCCTCAAACCATACATATATCCTGTTTATTCCCGGAGTATTTATTGTGGATCCAGCAGCTAATTGTGTGTTTCCTGGGGCGCTACTGCCTCCGCTTTGAGTGAAATATTTACCATAGAGCAAAGGCGGAAGCTTATATTTTGTACAATAGGTTTCAGAAGCGGGTGTGATAGTACTTAAATTTGCAATAGTAATATTAAAAGAATCTTGGTTGGTACACACTCCGGATTGATTGAAAACATATAAATTAGTTGTCGTTGTAGATATCACGTTTCCGGCAAAAAGTTGTGTTCCAGTTCCACTAGTTCCAGTCCAATATTGTGCTCCGGCATTTAGCAATACAGGTAAGGTATAAGACGTACAAACAAACACATCGTTTAATACATCGACTTTAGGTAATGGAGATACTAATAATTGAAAACTAGTAACAACATAACAATTAGGATTTGTAATATTTTGTAAACGCACCCACAACGTTGCACTTGGCGATAACAATTGGTTGCTCGAATTTAGAGTTATGATGTTTGCATTGTTATTAGCTCCTACTAATGAGGAGTGAAAAGTAAGTATCTTGTCCGAGGTATTTTGAGAACCTATGATCGATGCAATTTGTGACGTCAAATTGAAATTAGCTTTTAAAGGGCTTTCAGATAAATTTCTGGAGCATAATGTTGCAGCTGCCGGGGTATTTGCAATTTGTGGTGGCGGAACAATAAGCAATTGGAAAGACCTGATTTCATAGCATAATGTATTTGGGTTTTCAATTCTGACAAAAATTTGCTTGCCACTTTCAATACTCGCAATCGTCTGAAGGATTGGTACTGTGCCAGTATTCCCAATGGCATCTCCATTAGTTAGGTGATAGGAAATAATAGTGTCTGCGGGCAAATCATCTAAAACACCAGCTGTTCCGGACGATTGGTTAACGCCGGCTAGAATGATTATGCTGTTTTTATTTAAATCAAAATCAGAGGATGAAGCTCCGGTATCACAGGCGTAAATGTTAGGAACGGTATTTAATACACCAATCTTAGGATAAATTTCTATAATGATTTCATCGGTAACCGCGATGCATTCAGGTTCTTTATACGTGACACTGTAGGTATGAATTCCGGAACTAACCAGTGGAGTAATTGTGTTGAGGTCTAATGTTTCTCCTGTTTGTGCCGGAGAAAATGCTATTCCTTGTTTTTTCCATACAAAAGTGGTTCCGGGACTTAAACCCATTGCAGATAATGTTGGTAAAGTATTTCCAGGACAAATAGCAGTATTGTTCGCCACTGTGTAATCAAATCCTAATACATCTTGTCCGATGTTAAAGCTATTTGCTTCTAAAAAAATGGCAGAATCATAACCTGTATTATTTCCTCCATCGGCAATAACTAATTTGATGCGATAAATATGGTTGATATCTAAACCGGTCGCTGAAGCTAACATTGAAACAGTTTGTCCATTAAAATTTATTGCAGGACCAAATCCACTGCCGTTAAAAGCTCCAAAATAGTTAGGATTGGCAGAAGGACAATTCTGATTATAGGCATCATCTCTTATTGTCTCCACAGAAACCGGAACAGTTGTATTTGGAATTACGGCTAAATTTATATTTGAACTTCCAGCCGTTACATCTTTTAAAAGAAATGCAAATGCATCAGAGAAGTTACATTGGGAGGTTCCGTACTCTTCTGAAGCAAAAACAAAGGAGAAATTAAAATTAGGTGTTTTTGGTTGAAAATCAAATTCAATGTAACTCGCATTTATAGAATTAATAGTTATTCCTGATTGAGAAAGTAAATTTCTTTCCAAATCAGTATCGCCCAGCCAAGCTGAATTACCATCACTTAAAATAGTAGTATTGGGACTGATAATTTTATTAACATCTCCGGTACTCAAAACGACACCATTTGCGAACGGGAAATTTGCATTGCTGTTTTCAAAGTAACCAATACCATTTGTTGAGCCATAAAACGAACCGGATTTATAAGTGACATTGGTTCCGGATACACAAGGTGAATTGATTAAGATATCATTAATCAATTGATCCGCCGTGTAAGTAGATGTATTGATTGTTACCGATTGTGAAAAACAAACGGCATTAAATAATAATAAAAACAGGAGTTGAATTTTTTTCATATTATTAATTAATTGCATATTTCAAATATACAAAAAACCGATAAAAAGTAAATTAATACGATGCAATAGTATTTTTAAACATATTTGTAATTTTAATCCTATAATTTACTAAAAATTCTTCTCTGAAGAATAGAATCTTTAGTAATGCTATTATGAGTTTCCATATCGATTTTCTAAATGATTTTTCTAATTAAATACTATATTTGTAACCTTAAAATAAACACATAAAATGACATTATCACAAATTCTTACGCCTTCGATCGAAAAAGCGGTTCAAGCCATATTTGGCATTGCTATTGACAAAGTAGAATTTCAAACTACACGCAAAGAATTTGAAGGAGATATCACTGTGGTTATTTTCCCATTGTTGAAAGTAGTCAAAAGTAATCCTGTAGAGCTAGGGAATAAAATAGGAACTTATTTGGTCGAAAACATGGTAGAAGTGAGTCGATTTAATGTTGTTTCAGGATTTTTAAATATTGTTATTTCTGATGACTATTATTTGGATTTCTTTAATGAAATAAAAGACGATTTACGCTTTGGTTTCGTTACTCCATCCCGAAGCGTCGGGACTGAAGACAAAGCCGTAATGGTGGAATATTCTTCACCAAACACCAATAAACCATTGCATTTAGGTCACGTACGCAACAATCTTTTAGGATATTCGGTGGCAGAGATTATTAAAGCTTCTGGTAAAAAAGTGTACAAAACTCAAATCATTAATGATAGAGGAATCCATATTTGTAAATCGATGTTGGCTTGGCAAAAATTCGGAAACGGAGAAACTCCAGAATCAACAGGATTAAAAGGAGATAAATTAGTTGGTAATTATTATGTTGCTTTTGATAAAAAGTACAAAGAAGAAATAGCGCAATTAATAAGCGCAGGTAAAACAGAAGAAGAAGCAAAGAAACAAGCACCAATTATTTTGGAAGCGCAAGAAATGTTACTAAAATGGGAAGCAGGAGATGAACAGGTAATCACGCTTTGGAAAACTATGAACCAATGGGTTTATGACGGTTTTGCTATTTCGTATAAAAACCTTGGAGTCGATTTCGATAAATATTATTACGAAAGTAATACCTATTTATTAGGAAAAGATGTTGTTCAGATTGGTTTAGACAGAGGCGTTTTCGAAAAAGATCCGGATGGTTCCGTGTGGATTGATTTAACGGACGAAGGTTTAGACCGTAAAATTGTATTGCGTTCTGACGGTACTGCAGTTTATATGACGCAAGATATTGGTACGGCAATCCAGCGTGTGAAAGATTATCCAGATGTAGGCGGAATGGTTTATACCGTAGGAAATGAGCAGGATTATCACTTTAAAGTGTTGTTTCTTATCTTGAAAAAATTAGGTTTTGATTGGTCTAAAAACCAATTTCATTTATCATACGGAATGGTAGATTTGCCTTCTGGAAAGATGAAAAGCCGTGAAGGAACGGTTGTTGATGCCGATGATTTAATGCAGGAAATGATAGATACAGCGCAAAAAATAGCAGAAGATTTAGGGAAATTAGACACCTATTCTGCGGAAGAGAAAAGTGAGCTATATAAAACTATTGGTTTGGGTGCTTTGAAATATTATATTTTGAAAGTAGATCCTAAAAAGCGAATCCTATTTAATCCCGAAGAATCGGTAGATTTTGCCGGAAATACCGGTCCGTTTATTCAATATACGTATGCCAGAATTCAATCTATTATTCGTAAAGCGAATTTTGACTTTTCGAATAAATCAAAAGTTGCAATACTTCATGAAAAAGAGAAAGAATTGGTGAAACAGTTAGCGTTGTTTCCTGAAGTGATACAAAATGCAGCACAGCATCACAGTCCGGCTTTGCTTGCAAATTTCACCTATGATATAGTTCGGGAATACAACTCATTCTATCAGGCGGTTCCTATTCTTGGCGAAGAAGATTTTGAAAAGAAAATTTTCCGAGTTCAATTATCTAAAAAAGTAGCAGATACTATAGCGGCTTCCTTTAAACTATTGGGTATTAGTGTGCCAGAAAGAATGTAATAATGGCATATTTTTTGCGTTAATAATTACTTAATAATTTAAAAATACGATTATGAAAAAAATTTCAATCTTAGCTTTACTTGCACTTGTAATAAGTTCTTGTACAAATGATCCCGCTTCAGGAGGGAATGTAACCTTGAAAGCCTCCGCGGTGTCTACAACAGCTAAGACTTCTCTAAATGCTCGTACTGCTGCCTCTACAGTAGTTTTTACTGATTTTAAAATTAATATTGGGAATATCGAATTTGAAACCGACATGGAAGATGCGATGTACAGTATGGATCCTAAATATGATGACGTTAAACTTAATGGGCCTTTTTTATTAGACTTGCTTGATCCAAACCTAACGTTAAGTCCATTTATTACTTCTGTAAATGTTCCGAATGCGAGATATGAGGAAATCGAATTTAAATTCGAAAAATCTACTTTACTTGATGAAATGAATGGTAAGACTTATTTGATTAAAGGAACCATAAATGGGAAACCATTTATTATCTGGAGCGATGAGGATGCCGAACTTGAATTGGATTTTGAAGACCAAAACAAAGATTTCACTATCAACAGTAATGATTTGTCTTTAAACATTAAAATACATCTTGATGCTTTAATGAATAAATTAACAACTTTGGCAGACCAAGGCCTATTATTAGATACCGATGGAGACGGAGTTATCGAAATTAGTACTGGTAATGAAGATAGTCACAACGATATTGGCGACTTCATAAAAAATTTACTAGAAAATGAAACAGATTTAGACGACAACGATTAATCTAAAGTTAATTGATCGTATAATAAAAGAGGCTATCTGAAGAAGATAGCCTCTTTTTATTTATAATACTATTTAAACTTCAAAATCAAATGCTTAAATTTGCGCCTTAATTAAAGAGAAAAAAATGTATGTTCGATAATTTAAGCGATAAACTAGATAAAGCCTTTCATATACTTAAAGGTCACGGAAAAATCACGGAAGTAAATGTAGCCGAAACGTTGAAAGAAGTTCGAAGAGCCTTGCTTGATGCGGATGTCAACTTTAAAATCGCCAAAGATTTTACCACCAAAGTAAAAGAAAAAGCAATTGGACAGGATGTATTGACAACGCTTCAACCTGGACAATTACTAGTAAAGTTAGTAAAAGATGAATTGACAGAATTAATGGGTGGTGATGTTGCCGGAATCAATCTTTCCGGGAATCCAACGGTTATTTTGATGGCTGGTTTGCAAGGTTCGGGGAAAACTACTTTCTCGGGGAAATTAGCGAATTATCTTCTTACAAAAAAGAACAAAAAACCACTTTTGGTGGCCTGTGATATTTACCGTCCAGCGGCAATTCAACAATTATATGTAGTTGGAGATTCGATAGGAGTGGAGGTATATTCTGAGCCAGAAAATAAAAATCCGGTTGAAATTGCTCAAAACGCAATCAAACATGCAAAAGCAAATGGATTCAATGTCGTGATTGTCGATACTGCTGGTCGTTTAGCTGTCGATGAGGAAATGATGAACGAAATAGAACGTGTTCATAAAGCCATCGAGCCACAAGAAACCTTGTTTGTAGTGGATGCAATGACCGGACAAGATGCTGTGAATACAGCAAAAACCTTCAACGAAAGATTAAATTTTGATGGAGTTATTTTGACTAAATTAGATGGAGATACGCGTGGTGGAGCAGCAATTTCGATCAAATCAGTTGTTAATAAACCAATCAAATTCGTAGGTACAGGGGAAAAGATGGATGCCATTGATGTGTTCTATCCAATTCGTATGGCCGAAAGAATTTTGGGAATGGGAGATGTTGTGTCTTTGGTCGAAAGAGCCCAAGAGCAATTTGATGAAGAAGAAGCACGAAAAATCCAAAAGAAAATTGCCAAAAATGAATTCGGTTTTGATGATTTCCTTTCTCAAATTCAACAAGTAAAGAAAATGGGTAATATGAAAGATTTGGTTGGAATGATACCAGGTGCTTCAAAAGCCATGAAAGATGTGGAAATAGAAGACGATGCTTTCAAACATATTGAAGCCATTATTCACTCGATGACTCCAGTTGAAAGGAGCAAGCCGGCTCTAATTGACGTGAAAAGAAAAGCCCGAATAGCTAAAGGCTCCGGTACCAAAATCGAACAGGTGAATCAATTGATGAAACAGTTCGAACAAATGAGCAAGATGATGAAAATGATGCAAGGGCCAGGAGGTAAAAACCTTATGAAAATGATGGGTGGTATGAAAGGTGGAATGCCAGGAATGAGATAAAATGAGTAAAAAGCCGAAAGTCTTAAAGTTGTAACGACTTTAAGACTTTCGGCTTTAATACATTAAACTAAATAAAAATGCAATTACTAGACGGAAAAAAAACTGCGGAAGATATAAAAAGCGAGATTGCTATTCAAGTGCAGAAAATGAAAGCTGACGGGCAGAAAGTGCCTCATTTAGCAGCGGTTCTTGTTGGGTCAAACGGCGCAAGTTTGACTTATGTTGGCAGCAAAGTAAGATCATGTCAACAAATAGGATTCGAATCTACATTGGTTTCTTTAGCGGAAGACATCTCGGAAGTTGAATTATTGGCAAAAATCAAAGACCTCAATGAAGATGATGAATTAGACGGTTTCATTGTTCAATTGCCTTTGCCCAAACACATCGACGAGCAGAAAATCCTGATGGCTATTGATCCTGATAAAGATGTGGATGGATTTCATCCAACCAATTTTGGAAAAATGGCTTTAGAAATGGAAACGTTTTTGCCTGCAACGCCTTATGGAATAATGGAATTGTTAGAACGTTACAAAGTAGAAACAGCGGGCAAACATACTGTTGTTATTGGACGAAGCCATATTGTGGGTCGACCAATGAGTATTTTGATGAGTCGCAAAGGTTATCCAGGGGATTCAACTGTAACTCTTACGCACAGCAGAACCAAAAATATAGAAGAATACACTAAAAATGCCGATATCATTATTACGGCTTTAGGAGTTCCTAATTACCTAAAAGCAGATATGGTGAAAGAAGGTGTTGTGGTTATTGATGTGGGTATTACCAGAGTGGAAGATAGTTCACATCCAAAAGGATATGTGATTACCGGTGATGTTGATTTTGAAAATGTAAGTAAAAAAGCATCGTTTATTACTCCGGTTCCGGGTGGAGTAGGACCTATGACCATTGCAATGTTATTGAAAAATACGCTTTTGGCACGGGAAATGAAAAGAAATAAATAAAGAGAAAATAGTTTTGATTGAAAGCCTTAGACACCAGTTTAAGGCTTTTTTTAGTTTAAAAATGTATAAAATTCTGATAATTGATGCGGAAATAGAATTTAAAGAATACTTTTGTACCACTTAAAAAAAGACCTTTAAAATGGACGATTATTATTCGGAAATGTTGAACTAATATAGCGCTTGAACGATTTTCAAGAGGCTGTACATAAACCTATAGAATTTTTGAAATGAGAGCTTTTTACAAAAACAATAACGGATTAATTGCCACCGCTGAATGGACTCCAAACTGCTGGATAAATATTGAATGTCCTACCAAAGCCGAAAAAAAATATTTACTCGACGAATTACAAATTCCTGAAGCATTTTATAACGACATTGAAGATATTGACGAAAGACCAAGGATAGAAATTGAAAATGGTTGGACTTTGATTATCATGCGAATTCCTGTGAAGAGTAATGATGTGAAGTTGCCTTTTCATACGATTCCTGTTGGAGTTGTTTTTAAAGGAGAAGTTTGTATTACCATCAGTTTTCATAAAACGGAAATGCTTACTGATTTTGTAACCTATACCAAACGTAAGAATATAAACATTAAAGACAACTTCGATTTAGTGCTCAAATTATTGCTTTCTTCCAGTGTTTGGTTTTTGAAATATTTAAAGCAAGTCAATCAAAAAATAAGATTAGCCGAGGACAATTTAGAAAAGTCAATTAAAAATGAAGAATTACAAGCGTTGCTTCAAATAGAAAAATGTTTGGTATTCTTTATGACTTCCTTGAAAGGGAATGATATCCTATTGCATCGAATCAAGAATATAAAGTCCCAAAAAGAATATTTTGATTTAGATTTACTGGAGGATGTTGAAATTGAATTGCGTCAGGCACAGGAAACCACTAATATTTATAGCGACATCTTAACGGGAACTATGGATGCGTACGCTTCTGTGATTTCTAATAACATGAATACGATTATGAAGCAGATGACTTCGATTTCGATTATTCTGATGATTCCAACATTGATTGCCAGTTTGTACGGAATGAATGTGCCTAATGATTTACAAGACAATCGTTATGGAATCTGGATTGTCATTTCTGTATCTGTTTTATTATCTGCTTTTGGTGTGTTTTTGTTCAAAAGAAAAAGATGGTTTTGATAGAAATAGATTTCAACTTTAAATTTCACTATTCCTGAGACTATGGATTTACTTTAATAGTGTATCAAAAAGTTTTAATTTTCCAAAATAATGATTTTGAAATAAAAGTATAATACTATGTTTAGGGTTAAATAATAGCTGTATACACCAAATAATGGTCTTTTTTAGAGTTAAAGCGCCTTGTTAATGATGGCTTTATGAAATATTTTTCGCATAATTTAGGATAGGCCAAATTTATAAACTACATTTATTTCTCAAATAAATTACTATCTAATGAGAAAAAAATTACTGTTTTTATTCGTACTTTGTTTTGGTATCACTCACGCTCAAAAGGACTACTTGAACTATGAAAACCTTACTAAAAGTCTAAAAGAGCTTGACGCCAAAAGTAAATATTGCACTGTAAAATCAATTGGTAAAAGTAGTGGAGGTAGAGAAATATGGGTAGTAACAATTTCCGAATCAACCACTCCAAAACCAGCTTTGCTTATCACAGCCGGGCTTGACGGAAAATACCGTGCTGGTACACAGATCACCTTAAAAATGATTGATAACGTATTGAAAAACGAGAAGTTAGCTGCGATTTTAAAAGAAAAAACGATTTATTTTGTTCCTGCTGTAAATCCGGATGCCATAGATGCTGCTTTTGGTGCTGTAAAAATGGAAAAGCGCGGTAACGATAACAAAACAGATGATGACAGAGACGGTAAAATAGGCGAAGACCCTTTTGAAGATTTAAATAAAGATGGTTTAATTACGCAACTTCGGATTGAAGATGTAACAGGAAGTTTCATTGAAAGCCCAGAGGATTCCCGTGTTTTAATAAAAGCAGATCCAACAAAAAATCAGGTTGGCAAGTATGTTTTAATTTCAGAGGGAATTGATACCGATAAAGACGGAATGTTTAATGAAGATTTTTCAGAAGGAGTCAATATCGACAAAAATTTTACTTTTGACTATCCTGCTTTCGAAAAAGGGGCAGGAGTTTATGTAGCTTCTGAGCCAGAAACCAGGGCACTTCTTGATTTTTTATATTTGAATCAGAATATTTATGGTGTACTTACTTTTGGGATGCACAATAATTTATCTGAGACTCCAAAGTATGATAGTAAGTTAGCTAGTTCTAGAATTATTAAAGGATGGTTAGAAAAAGATAGTAAAGCAGCAGAGCAGGTTTCTAAATTATATACCCAAAAAGCGACAATCAAAGGCGGCCCTAAAATGCCGATGACCAAAGGAAATTTTGCGCAAACCGCTTATTTCCATGCAGGGAGATTCAGTTTTTCAACACCAGGCTGGTGGGTTCCTAAAGTAGAGGCTAAAAAAGATTCGCTGTATTCTAAATTAGAAAAGCCAGCAGAAAAAGATAAAGAGGAATTAAATTCAGAAGTCTCTTTTTTAAAATGGGCTGATAGCCAAAATATAAAAAATGTTTTTGTTGACTGGTCAGTTATTAAACATCCTGATTTTCCAAATCAAAAAGTAGAAGTAGGAGGTTTTATCCCTTATGCTCTGAACAATCCACCTGTGAAATTTTTAGAAGAAACAGCGAATAAACATGTGCTTTTTGTGGAAGAACTTTTGGCAGCCATGCCAAAAATTGAAACAAATGTTCCCGAAGTAGAAAAGATAAAGGAGAACTTACACCGAGTCACTATAAAAGTGGCCAATAAAGGGTTGCTGCCTACTTATACTGAAATAGGAGATAAAATCCGATTTGTTTCTAAAATGAAAACAGAAATTCTACTCCAAAAAAATCAAATCATGGTTTCTGGCAGGAAATATTTTATCCGTAATAGTATGCAAGCGGATGAATCAGAGGAATATTCATGGCTGATTTCAGGTACAGGAAAAGTGACGATCACTACAGGTTGTGCCACTGCAGGATTTAAAGAGGTAATTGCTGATTTGAAATAATAAGTTGACTTCAAAAAAATAAAAAAGGATATTGAATCCTCACCGATAAAAAGTAAAAAAATGAAAAAATACATACTACTCAGCTTGTTCAGTTTTATTTTTTGGGTTACTAATGCTCAAAAAAATGGTATTGCTCCACAAGATTTAAATGGCATCCGTGCCATTGGTTCCCCTGCTAATCCCAAAGTAAAAATGACTTGGGATCAGTACCATGATTATGCACAGGTGACTCAGCTAGGAAGTGATTTGGTGAAAGCCTATCCAAATTTAGTTAAAATGGAATCCGTAGGGAAATCCTATGAAGGAAGAGATCTTTGGGTATTAACGATCTCTGATTTCGATTCCGATAAAGTTGAAAACAAGCCTGGTTTTTATATCGATGGCGGAATTCACGCAAATGAAATGCAAGGTGTTGAGGTTGCCATGTATACGGCATGGTATTTAGCGGAAAGTTTTCAAACTATTAAATTCATAAATACTTTATTAAAAGAAAAGGTGTTTTATATAGTAATGACTATCAGTCCTGACGGGCGGGAAAATTTTATTTACAAACCGAACAACTCTAATACCTCTCGTTCAGGAATGCGTCCTTTTGATAATGATGGTGATGGTCTGGTGAATGAAGATACGCTTGATGATTTAGATAACGACGGGAATATCGTGATGATGCGCAGAAAATCAAAAACAGGACGATGGAAAACAGATCCTAAATATCCTACTCGCATGTATCAGGTCAAAGGAGATGAAATAGGAGACTATGAAATGTTAGGGTATGAAGGTTTAGATAACGATAAAGATGGTTTAGTAAATGAGGATTTGATTGGGACGTATGATCCAAACCGAGATTGGGGATGGAATTGGCAACCTAATTATGTTCAAAATGGGGCATTGTTTTATCCAGGTACACTTCCTGAAACCCGTGCTATAAAAGCCTTTATTATCAATCATCCCAATATTGCCGGAGCACAAAGCTACCATAATTACGGCGGAATGTTTTTAAGAGGTCCTGGCGCTGCAGAAGACGATGCGTTATTTGCTCCACAAGATATTGAAGTGTACGATAATATTGGAAAGTTAGGAGAAAAAATGATTCCGGGTTATAATTATTTTGTAATTCACAAAGACTTGTACACTGTTTATGGTGGAGAAATTGATTTTTTGTCTTTGACTCGAGGGATATTTACTTTTAGTAATGAATTGATGACTTCCTATAAGTTATTTAACCAAAAAAATACCGCTGGACGATGGGATAATGATGAATTCAATGAATTTGATAAATACCTGTTGTTTGGTGATGGCTATGTAGAATGGAAGGAGTTTAATCATCCGCAGTTTGGCGATATTGAAATAGGAGGTCCTAAAAAGAATTACATTCGGAATCATCCGGGGTTTATGATTCAGGAAGATGCACACAGAAACATGGCGTTTTCATTGTACCATGCGTATCAGACTCCAAAATTAGAAATTGTAGGTATTGAAACTGAAAAGCTTTCAGGGGATTTAGTTGCAGTGACTGCCACAATTATGAATACAAGGATCATTCCAACCCATTCGCGACATGATGTAAAAAACAAGATAGAGCGTCCTAATTATATCAGTTTAGCGGGTAGTACCGTTGTAGCGGGTATGACAGTTCAAAACGAAGATTTGAATTTATTTACAGAACAAAAATTCAGTCCAGAGACCATTGCAGTACCTATTATTGAAGGGATGGGTAATGTAAAAGTAAGATGGATCGTTAAAGGAAATCCTTCAGGAGCAACGGTAAACGTTTCCAGTGCCAAAGGCGGAACAGTCTCTGAAAAAGTAAAATAGATAAATACTACTGTGGTTTTTAATCAGTACAAACGTGTAATTTGTTTTAGAGTGAAGTGCTATTCAGTACGCTTTAAAATGGTTTCTAAAAACCCAGACTAGCTCTGGGTTTTTTATTTATAATTGTTTTTTAATAATCGCCTCGTCCTTTAAATCTAGGATCATCTCTTTTGATAAATTCCGTTCTTCTTTTTGGTACTTCTGTTTTTGGTAAACTGGCTTCTTCGGTTTTGATCGAAGGTTCGATGAGTTCGTTTAATTCTTTGATTTCGGCATCAGTCAAATCACGGAAACGACCCACAGGAATGTCCAGCGAAATATTGATAATTCGGATGCGTTTTAATGCCGTAACTTCATACCCCAGGTATTCGCACATTCTACGAATTTGACGGTTTAAACCTTGTGTCAACACGATTTTAAAAATGGTAGAACTAATTTTTTCTACCTTACATTTTCGGGTGACGGTGTCTAAAATTGGTATGCCATTTCCCATTTTTTCAATAAAACGATCGGTGATGAGTTTGTTGACCGTTACGGTATATTCTTTTTCGTGATTGTTTCTTGCACGTAGTATTTTATTGACGATATCGCCGTCATTGGTCATAAAAATCAATCCTTCACTGGCTTTGTCTAATCGTCCTATAGGGAATATACGTTTGGGGTAATTGATGTAATCTACAATATTATTGCGAACCTCCAGATTTGTAGTGCATTCGATTCCTACCGGTTTGTAGAAAGCAAGATAAATAGGTTTTTCGTTTTTCTCACGGATTAGTTTACCGTCAATACGCACTTCATCATTTGGTGAAACTTTAGTGCCTAATTCCGGTACGACTCCATTGAGGGTTACTCGACCTTCTGCAATGATTTTGTCAGCTTCGCGGCGGGAGCAATACCCGGTTTCTCCTATGAATTTATTGAGTCGTTTTAGATTTTCTTCCATGATACAAAAGTAATGAATTTGGAAATAGTTATAGGAGTTTTGTATAATCTTTGTCATTTGGACAAAGCAGAAATGGCATAACGATCATACTATTCTGATGGTGTTTGTTTTACTCTGTTTCAAATAAAAAGTGGGAGACTTTTTTATACAACCCATCGTCGTGCATGCTATGCCCTAACCCATTAGTTTCAATAAAAATAGAATTTTTCCAGGTGCTGGCTATTTTTTTTCCTTCTTCAAATAAAACAACTGTATCATTAGTGTCATGAGCGATTAATCCTTTTGTTTTTATTTTAGTAGCAAAATGCTTGGCTGAGAATTTTTCAAGTTTTAGTTTAAAATGGTGTAGATAATGTGCTTCAAGTCCTTTTGAAATTTTAGAGTTTAAACTCAACATTGCAATATAATTATCGAGAATAATTTTGAAATCACTCGGCGATCCTAAAATCACCATTTTCTCAATAGTGTTGTTTTGATAAACAGATTGATAATACAAGCAGGTTTTTCCTCCTAAGGAATGGCCAATTAGGTATTGCGGTTTAAATTTTTGAACTATAAAATCAATAGATTTCGCATATTGGGGAATATTAAATTCCTTTCCACTTGATAAGCCATGAGCAGGAGCGTCGATTGCTATGATTGTACTACCGGATTTTTTTAAATAGGGTACCATTTTTTTCCAGCGTGAGGCATTGCTTTCCCATCCATGCACGAGGAGTATTACAGTATTATTTCCTTTCCAAGTATAGGTTTGAATGTCGTGTCCGTTATGCTGAAAAGTTTCCGCAGCTGTTTCTTGTAGTATTTTAGGAAGTTTTGCAGCAGTAAGCCTGCCTTCTCGGGGTTCGCTAAAAAGAGAATAAGCAAGTTGGGTTGCCTTGTCAAGAAATACGTAGCTTAATAAATTTACGTATAATCCAATAGTTTTAGTAAACAGATAATAAAGTATTTTTTTCATAAAAAAAAGTCCCGATTGGTATCGGGACTTAACTATAATTAGAATTTAGAAAACAATTGTTCCATTTTCTCTTTTTCTTCGTCAGCCAATACACTGTCGACTAATATTCTTCCGGAGTGTTCATCAGTAATGATTTTTTTTCTGGAAGCAATTTCTACCTGTGTTTGTGGGGGTATCGTGAAGAAAGATCCTGCAGAGGCTCCTCTTTCGATAGAAACAACAGCTAAACCATTGCGAACACTTGTTCGGATTCTAGTGTATGCTTTTAGCAATCGTTCTTCTATTAAAGCTTGGTATTCTTGTGATTTCTCAGTTAAGAACGCTTCTTCTTTAGCTGTTTCTGCCATAATGGCGTCTAACTCTGATTTTTTATGCTTTAAGTGATTTGACTTCGCTTCTAATCTTTCTTTAGAACTAGAAATTACTTCTTTCTTGTGTTCGATTGAAGCTTTCATTTCTTTAATTTGTTTTTCAGACAACTGAATTTCTAATTCTTGAAATTCAATTTCTTTAGTCAACGAATTAAATTCTCGGTTGTTACGAACCGTTTCTTGTTGCTTAGTATATTTTTTGATGGACTCTTTGTGCTCATCAATTGCATTCTTTTTTACTTTGATTAGATCCTCAACAACTTCGAGTTCTCCTTTCAGTTTTTCTGAACGGGTGCTTAAACCTGCAACTTCATCTTCTAAATCGTCTACTTCTAAAGGAAGTTCTCCTCTTACGTTTCTGATTTCGTCAATTCTAGAGTCAATAAGTTGTAAATCATAAATTGCTCTTAACTTGTCCTCAACACTTAATTCTTTCGTATTCGCCATATTCTATAAGTACTTAACTGGATTTGAATTTTCTTCTGATAAAATAACTGCAAAATTAAGGATTTTTTTCCGAAGATACTCAACAATATAATTTTTTGTATAACGTTCGCTTTCAAAATGTCCTATATCGGCCAAAAGCAACTTGTTTTCGGCCTCATAAAATTGATGGTACTTCAAATCGGCAGTCAAATAGGCGTCTGCTCCGGCCTGAATTGCATTTTTTATGGCAAAACTTCCCGCTCCGCCAAGCACAGCTACTTTTTTAATTGTTGCACCTGTAAAACCGGAATGTCGAATTCCGCCGCACTCCATTTTTTCTTTTGCAAAAAGCAGAAACTCTTTTTCATTCATGGGATTTTTTAATTCGCCTATCATGCCTAAGCCAATATTTTGGTGTTGGTTTTGCAATTCATAAATTTCATAGGCCACTTCCTCATAGGCGTGGCTATTGAATAAGGCTTTCAGGATTTTTTTTTCTAAATGTTTTTCGAAAGTGACTTCGATTTTGATTTCGTCACCTTGTACAAATTCAAATCGTTCTCCAACCTGCGGATTGCTGTGCTCGTTTCCCATATAGGTTCCAATTCCTTTCGAATTAAAACTGCAATTTGCATAATTCCCAATCGTTCCCGCTCCTGCGTCAAAGAGGGCATTTCGTACTTCTTCCGCATTTTTAGGAATCGTGTAGGTTACTAATTTCCGAATGAAATTTTGCTTTGGAATCAGGATTTTAGTATGTATTAATCCTAATGCATCACTAAATATTTTATTTACACCTTCTTGATGATTGTCTAGCGCAGTGTGAACGGCATATATAGCTATGTCATTTTTTATGGCTTTGATAACAGCGCGTTCCACGTAGTTTTTACCCGTTATTTTTTTCAATCCAGAAAATAAGATGGGATGAAAACAAACCACCAGATTGCATTTTTTTGCAATTGCTTCGTCAATTATATTTTCTAAAGCATCATGGCAAACTAAAATACCTGTAGCCTCCGTTTCCTGATCGCCAACCAATAGTCCTACATTGTCAAAATCTTCAGCATAGGCGAGTGGCGCCATTTCTTCGAGTACGTCTATTATTTCTTTGATTTTCATGTTTTTGACTCTGATTTACACAGATATATATTTTTACACAGATTCAAAGTTATTTTTAATTTGCGAAAATTTGTGAAATCTGTGTTAGATTTTTAAATCAAAGATAATTTATTCTACTTTCGTAAAATGAATTTACTTCGAAAATTACTATTCCCTTTTGCCGTTTTGTATGGTTTAGTAACGTGTATTCGAAACTTTCTTTTCGATAAAGGGGTTTTAAAATCATACTCGTTTGAATTGCCCATTATTGCTGTTGGGAATCTTAGTGTTGGAGGAACCGGAAAAACGCCCCAAATTGAATATTTGATTCGCTTGCTTTCGGATAAATATAAAATTGCTACACTAAGTAGAGGCTATAAAAGGCAATCTAAAGGTTTTATTTTGGCAGAAGCCACTTCGAATGCAGAAACCTTGGGAGATGAACCTTTTCAGTTTTATCAAAAATTCCCATCGATTCAAGTTGCGGTTGATGCCGACAGAAAAAATGGAATAGAGCAATTGCTTTCGCTATCCATAAAACCAGAAGTGATTTTGCTTGATGACGCTTTTCAACATCGAAAAGTAAAAGCGGGTTTTTATATTTTATTGACTTCTTATGGTGATTTATATTCGGATGATTGTATGTTGCCAACCGGGAATTTACGCGAAAGCCAAAGCGGAGCGGCAAGAGCGAATGTGATTATGGTGACTAAATGTCCTCATAACCTTTCATTTGAGGAGCAGGATGACATTAAAAAGAGGCTAAAAGTTGGTAAAAATCAAGAATTATACTTTACTTTTATAGCATACGATGGTTATATTTATGGTGAAAATTTAAAGATAAAGGGGAATGAAATTCAAGATGCTGCTAAGGTACTAGTGGCAGGAATTGCAAAACCGGAACCATTTTTCGCCTATTTTAAGGATACTAATGAGGTCTGTTTGTCTTTTCCGGATCATCATAATTTTACCGATAAAGACATTTTAGAAATTAAAAAGTTAGCTCAAAACAACATGATTATCACTACCGAAAAAGATTATATGCGATTGAAAGGAAGTTTACCAAGCGGACAACTCTTTTATCTGCCTATAAAAAGTACTTTTATTTTCGGGAGTGAAAATTTTGATAAAACAATTACAGATTATGTGGGAACAAGTACAGGAAACCGTTAGTTACATTAAGCAAAGAATTGATTTTACGCCAGAATATGGTGTGATTTTAGGATCAGGATTAGGGAGTTTTACCGATGAAATGAAGGTAGAATATACACTGCCCTACAATGAAATTTTAAATTTCCCTGTATCAACGGTACCAGGTCATAAAGGGGCCTTGGTTTTTGGAACAATAGGCGGTAAGAAAGTAGTGGCCATGCAGGGACGGTTTCATTTTTACGAAGGCTATTCGATGACTGAAGTGACTTTTCCGGTGCGAGTGATGAAGTTTTTAGGGATTGAGAAATTAGTGGTTTCAAATGCATCAGGCGGTGTGAATCCGGCTTATAAAGTAGGCTCTATTGTGATGCTTACGGATCACATCAATATGACGCCGGAGCACCCTTTACGTGGGAAAAATGACGAACGTTTTGGACCTCGTTTTGTAAATATGAGTGAGCCGTATTCGAGAAAAATGATTGCAAAAGCGACTGAATTAGCTAAGCAACTTCATATCGAGGTTCATGAAGGAATTTATCTGGGGCTTCAAGGGCCTACTTTTGAAACTTTGGCTGAATATAGAATGGTCAAGATTCTTGGTGCAGATTGTGTTGGGATGTCAACCGTTCCTGAAGTAATTGTGGCCCGTCACATGGATCTGGAGACCTTTGGAATTTCTGTAATTACGGATATGGGTAATGAAGAAAGTATTGGCACTATTTCACACGATGAAGTATTGGAAGTAGCAAAAAAAGCTGAACCGCAAGTGAGGAGTCTTATTAAAGAATTGATTTTAAACTATTAATGACTAGATGTATTCAGCGATTGTTATGTAAAATTCCTCTGGGGCGAACGGTTTTGTAATGACTTCATTCATTCCAAAAGACAAGAGCATTTTGCGGTTTTCATGCAATGTGATCGCCGTAAACGCTATGATGGGGGTGGTTTTATCAAATATTCTAATCAATTCTGTAGTGATTGTGCCGTTGATACCCGGTAAATGAGCGTCCATAAGAACCAAGTCAAATTTGCTTTTTCGAACTAAATCAATGGCATCTTCCCTATTGTCAACTAATTCACAAATGATTCCTTTATTGATGAGTATCTTTTTAGTGATCATTTGGTTGATTTTATTGTCCTCTACCAAAGTATTTTTTATTCAACAATTTTGAATCATAGTTTGCTTTTGGTTTGGTTTCTTCTTGTAGTGGTTGTTCGCTTATTTTAAAGTCCAGCAGGAATGAAAATGTAGATCCTTCTCCTAACTGTACTTTTTAGTTTAATTTGGCCGCCCAGTATTTTAATTAATTTTTTTATGATAGTTAATCCTAGCCCCGTGACGCCATATTTTTGATTTACTTCTATGGGACTTTGGGAAAAATTGTCAAAAACACTTGCCAGTTTATCTTCGGGGATTCCAATTCCGGTATCAGTAATTTCATAATATAAAGTTGCATTTTCATTCTGCAAAGAGTGCTGTTTGGTAATTACGTGTACGGCTCCGTTTTGTGTAAATTTTAGCGCATTGTTGATTAAATTTCATTTGGGTTTTCTACCAATAACAAATGGGTAATTCCGTTGATGGCATTCAGAGGGGTTTAAAACTTGAAAATAAAGTCGCGCTCTTAGAGAACGTTTCTATGGCGTTATCATACTCTTTTAAATCAAAATAAATTTTACCCAGATTATAATTCTGAAGTGCTTGATCTTCTATGTTTTTATTTCGAGTCGCATAAAGGATTGCTTTTTGAGGGTGTAGCAGTGCCTCTTTTAATTGTTAGTTTGAATGCTGGAGTTCCTTAACTAGTGTAATATAAAATACTGTCCGTTTTCTCTGTAGATTGAGGAAACAGTGAGGAGTAAAAAACAACAATAAACACGAAAAAATAATTCATTTGTAATTAAATTTTTTTGTGGTTATTTTCTGTCAATAGTATTAGGTCAATTATTCTGGATGAATAACCAATTTCATTATCATACCATCCAACTACTTTTACCATTTTATCAATAACCGAAGTGAGTTGAGCATCGAATATACAAGAATTTTTATTGCCAATGACATCAACTGAAACAATTGGGTCCTCGGTATAATCTAAAATACCTTTTAAAGTAGTTTGTGCAGCATTTTTGAAGGCGGCATTTATTTCCTGTATTGTTACTGTGCGCTTTACATTGAATGTGATGTCAGTCAAGGAGCCGTCAGGGACAGGTACCCGGATGCCGCAACCGCCAATTTTACCTTCAAACTCGGGAAATATTTTTGTCAACGCTTTTGCAGCGCCAGTTGTTGTGGGTACAATAGATTGACTTGCTCCTCTGGCGCGACGCAAGTCTTTATGTGGTTGGTCGTGCAGACTCTGGTCTGTGGTGTACGAGTGAATCGTAGTAATGTAGGCTTGTTCTATACCGCAAAGGTCATTGATTACTTTGATCATTGGAGCGGCATTATTGGTAGTACAGCTGGCATTTGATATAATGGTTTCCGTTCCGTCAAGTATACAGTCATTGACACCTAAAACGACTGTTTTGATAGTGTCTACTTCTGATGGTGCGGAAAGGATTACTTTTTTGGCCCCAGCCAAGATATGGGCATTCAGCGCTTCAAAAGTCTTGTATTTACCTGTGGATTCGATTACGTAATCAATGTCTACACTTTTCCAGTCCAGATTGGAAATGGTTTTTTCATGGAAAAACAAAAAATGATTTCCGTCTACCAGAATTCCTTTTTCATCATCGCTGACCGTAAAGGGTAACACCCCGTGAATACTATCATATTTCACTAAATGGGCCATCGTTTTCTTGTCGGCAATATCATTTATGGCAACAACTTCTATTGAGGGATGGTTTAAAAGTAATCGGAATAAATTTCGGCCGATTCTTCCAAAACCATTTATGGCAATTCTTGTTTTCAAATGGATTCGTTTATTCATTTATTCGTTTATTTGGTTAACCGATTAAACAAATAAACGAATAAACTATTTATAAAATATGTTTTTGTGCTTTATATGAGGAACGTACTAATGGTCCGCTTTCTACATGACGGAACCCTAGTTCTAAACCAAATTTCTCGTATACTGCAAATTGATCGGGTGTTATGAATTCTTTTACCGGCAAATGTTTTTTGCTGGGTTGCAAGTACTGACCTATTGTAACAATATCCACATTGGCTTCCCGCAAGTCCCGCATGGTTTGAAAAACTTCGGCTTCCTGCTCGCCCAGACCTAGCATAATACCTGATTTTGTTCTCTTAATTCCTTTTTCTTTCAAGTAGCGTAATACGGCTAAACTTCTGTCGTATTTTGCCTGAATGCGGACTTCACGGGTTAATCGGCGTACCGTTTCTACGTTATGCGAAACTACTTCAGGATTGGCTTCTACGATACGGTCAATATTTCTTTCGATACCTTGAAAATCAGGAATCAGCGTTTCCAGTGTTATATTGGGGTTCATTCTTCGAATGGCTTTTACGGTTTCTATCCAAATGATTGAGCCGCCATCTTTTAAGTCATCTCTGTCAACGCTGGTAATCACGGCGTGTTTGATATTCATGATTTTGATAGAACGCGCTACCTTCTCGGGCTCATCCCAATCTACGGTTTCGGGTCTTCCTGTTTTTACCCCGCAAAAACCACAAGAGCGCGTACAAGTGTTTCCCAGAATCATAAAAGTTGCTGTTCCTTCACCCCAGCATTCACCCATATTAGGACAACTTCCGGAGGCACAAATTGTATTTAAGCTATATTTATCCACTAAGCCACGAAGCTCAGTGTATTTTTTTCCTATTGGGAGTTTTACCTTCAACCATTTTGGCTTTGCAGTTGGTAAAGTATTTTCTAAAACTATTTCCATATTTAAATTTTCAAAGTACAAAGATAAGGAATAGAGTTTATTTGTAGATTCGTTTCGTTGTTTATTTGAATAAAGAGATACGGATACTTTGGCAGTACTAGAGTCGCTTTTCTTAGGAAGTAGTCGTTCTGATTTTCGGTATATCCATGCTTTTTGCTATGTTTCTCGAAATGGCAGCAAGGGATACCACTACCATCAGAGCTCAATTAGATTTTTTTGTTGGTGTAAGGTGCACTCGTAAAAAAAATCAGGTATAAAAAAATCTTCAAAATGAATGGAATCTTTTTTATATCTGCTATTTGTTTTCTATTTCATTTTTGGAATTATTCAATTTGTTAGAGTTTTATGGAATAATGAAGTATATGTTTTTCATGGTTGTGAAGATGTAGAAAATTCTCAAGGATATGTAAGTAATTATAAAGAAGGAGATATTATAGGAAGGCCGTTAGTTTATTTTACTTTTTTTGGAATAGTGACGAGTCTGATAATAGACATATATTGAATTTAAAAAACAAGATAAACTTTTTAAGTAAGTTACCCTTTTTGATATTTCCAATAATAATTTTGGGGCTTTTATATTTTTTTGGTTTAGATAATAAATTTGAAAATCAAAAAATAGATTTGCTATATTTTTTAAGATAAATTTACCTTCTACTTTTAATGATTTCTGCCAATAATTTCTTGGCACGAAGCAACTTAATTTTGACATTACTTAGCGGCTCATCAATCTTGTTTGCAATTTCCTGGTAACTCATTTCCTGAAAATAACGCAACTGTATCACCTCTTGATAATGGGGTTTCAATTCTTTAATGAATTGCAGTAATCGGGAAAGATTTTGTTCCGTTATCAATTCATCTTCCGCAGATGGAGTAGTGTCGGCAATATTGTAGGCTTGCTGATCGTGTTCATCGGTAATTTCTACAAAAAGACTCGATTTTTTTTTCCGCAATAAATCGATGTGAACGTTTTTTGCAATAGCAATAAGCCAGGTGTTGAACTGGAATTCCGCATTGTAAGTGGCTATTTTATCAAAAGCTTTCGAGAACGTCTCAATGGTGATATCTTCGGCATTGGTTTCGTTTTCGGTGCGTTTCAGCATAAAACCATATACTTCATTCCAGTAATGATTCAACAGAAAAGTGAAGGCAACTTGATCGCCTTGTTTTGCTTTTTCTATCTGTTCGTTTATTTCCAATGGACTGGTTTTGAGAATGTATTTGTTATAAAAATATTGATTTGAGTAAATAGCAATACCAATTCAATTATTGGATACCAATATACAACATCTTTTTCTTTTAATTTGCCTGCCGAAAATCCGATGACAATCCATGTTACAAGATACCGAAGCGCAATTAAACTAAGCACTAATATCCATTGGAATTGAAAAGACAGCAATACAATGGGCAATAAAATGAATAACAATTGCGAACAGTAAAACAGACCTAATTGTAATTTATCAAAAGGTTTGTAATAATTTGCAGTAGCCACATGTCGTCTTTTTTGAATCAGCCAGTCTTTGTAAGTTTTTTTTGGTCTGGAAAGCGTAATGCTTTCCGGCGTGAAAGCAATAGTGGTATTTCTAGCATTTGCCGCCTGGTTTACAAATAAATCATCGTCACCGGAACGAATTTGCATGTGATCAATAAAACCATTTACATTGAAAAACTCTTCTTTTTTATACGCTAAATTTCTTCCTACACCCATGTACGGATGTCCTGTTTTTGCCCAGGAAAAATATTGAATCGCGGTTAACAAAGTTTCAAAACGAATTATTTTATTCAGGAAAGAATTGGCAATTTTTTCATATTTCCCATACCCCAACACGATAGTTTTTTGCATCGTAAATTGAGAACTCATGGCTGTTATCCAGTCCTTTGAAGTGGGATAACAATCCGCATCAGTGAATAGTAAATACTCTTTTTTTGCGGCTTTTATTCCTAATGTCAACGCATATTTTTTGTTTCCCCAAAAGGCTTCGTTGTTTTGTACTTTTACCAAACGAATATTTGGATATTGTTTTTCAAAACCTTCAAAAATAGCCAGAGTAGCATCACTTGAGGCATCGTCAATCAAGACAATTTCAAAATCAGGATAGTTTTGTTCCGCCAGTAAAGGGATGAAATTTGCTGCATTTTCTTCTTCGTTTTTGGCACAAACAATAACTGAAATGGGGATTCTTTTTGGTGTTATTTTTTGGATTTTGGCGAAAGCAAATTTCCCAAAAACACCTAGATAATATAAAATTTGAACCGCAATAATAAAAATAAAAAAGTAAAGAATTAGTATAAGCATCTGAGTTTAATGAGTGTTTAAATCCCCGATCCCGAAGCTTCGGGACGGCAGAGTGCAAAGGTATGAATAGAATTATGAATTGTAAATTATAAATTATGATTTTTAAAAGAATTTATAGTGGACATTTCTTCATCTTATTTGCAACTGCTATTGACTGAAAATCTTTTGTTTTTTCTAACTCAGAAATGATGTTTTGATGGTTTTTTTCGTCTCTGTTTTGAGATAATTTTTTTGTGGCTTGAATTTCAGTTATTTCAATTTCAAAGGCGACAATACCGCGAGTTTGCATCATGGTTTTTTTAGATAAATCTGCTATACGAATCGGGTTTTCAGAATTCTGTTCGTACTTATCGACCAGTTTTTTTAAGGATTCAATGATGGCTTCTCCTTCAATAATTTTTATTTTTCCGTACACATGAACCGCAATATAGTTCCATGTTGGAACATTTTCATGATCGTACCAAGAAGAAGAAATATAACTGTGAGGTCCGGAAAATACAGCTAAAATTTCGTCGTTGTCTATAAAACCATTCCATTGTGGGTTTTCTTTAGAAATGTGCCCAGATAAAATTTCCTTGCCTTCTTTGTTGGTTTCCAGTTCCAAAGGAATATGTGTGGCACACAATTTCCCATTGGTTTGATTGATTAAAATACCAAAACTATTCTCTTGCAGAAATTTTTTGATTTCTTCCTGATTTTCGTTTTTGTAGATTTCTGGAGTGTACATTTTAGGATTGGGTTTTTGGGAATTAGGAATAGGGATTAGTAAAACGATTTTAAAATTTATTGGACTAATGCCTAGCACCTAAATCACATTTACTTCGGCCTCAATATGGATGCCAAAAATTTTAAAAATAGTGTCCTGAATATTTTTAGAAACATTCAAAATTTCCTGTCCGGTTGCATGACCATAATTCACTAAAACCAGCGCTTGATTTTTATGGATTCCGGCATCGCCAAAACGTTTTCCTTTGAAACCGGCCTGTTCTATCAGCCATCCAGCAGGAACTTTTACTTCAGTTTCTGAAATATCAAAATATTTCATTTCAGGAAATTTCTTGTAAATTTTTTCGAAATCGGATTTTAACAGAATCGGATTTTTAAAGAAACTGCCACTGTTTCCCAATGCTGCCGGATCGGGTAATTTGCTTTGTCGAATGGTAATTACAGCATTGCTGACGTCCTTTAAAGTCGGATTGCTGATGTTGTTTTTGGTTAATTCAGCCGAAATATCGCCGTAAGAAGTATTGATTTTATGATTCTTTTTAGTCAATTTAAAAACAACTGATGTAATGATGTATTGGTTTTTTATTTCGTTTTTGAAAACACTTTCCCGGTAACCAAAATGACATTCGTCCTTTGTGAAAATTTTTATTTCCTGATTTGCTACCGTCATTGCTTCACAGGAAACAAAAGTATCTTTGATTTCAGTTCCGTAAGCACCAATGTTTTGGACCGGCGTAGTCCCTACATTTCCGGGAATTAGCGACATGTTTTCTAATCCTCCAAAATTTTGATCGATGGTCCAAAGCACAAATTCATGCCAGTTTTCGCCCGCCTGACTTCTGACCCACACAAAGTCTTCGTTTTCTTCAAGGATTTTTTTGCCTTTCAAATCGATATGAATCACAAGGGCATCAATGTCTTTTGTCAAAAGCATGTTGCTACCTCCGCCCAAAATAAATTTTTGCTGCGTTTTATTTTCTTGTAAAATAGTTGTCAAATCCTGTATAGAATGAATGGCGACAAACTGTTTTGCTTTGGCTTCAATACCAAATGTGTTGTATTTTTTTAAAGAGAAATTAGGTACTATTTCCATAAAAGAAAGGGCGTTTTGTGTTGTTGAATCCTGCACCAAAAGTAAGGATTAAAATTTAGTTGCATACGTTTTCATCCAGATATGCATCATAAACAACGGCATTATATACGGCGTCATTCTGGTGTCTCCTTTTTGTAAATTCATTATCAGTTTATGGATGTGAATATGTTCAAAATAAGGGATTTGAAACAGATCACTTTTTGCGAAAGACTCTAGTTCATCTTTAAAGGCATGACTCTTTGTGATATAATCACCCCACGGCGCACTCAAACCTACTTTTCTGAAATTCAGAATTTGATTTGGTAAACGTTCTTCCATTGCTTTTTTTAGAATGAATTTCCATTTTTTTCCTGAGAAGAGCCACTTGTCATCCAATGATCCGAGACCAACAACTAATCTTGGGTCCAAAAATGGTTCCCTGCATTCAATGGATGCGCCCATTGTACAGCGATCGTTCCTGTCCAGAAGTGAGCATAAATAGGTGTGTTGGTCAAAATAAAGGGCTTGTCTCCGTAAGTTATCTGGATACAAAGATTTTGCTTCTTTATAAATTTGTTTTCGGTATTCGTTTTCAGGAGGGGTATTGATTCCAAAAGTTTCCGCAATATCATTTGGATAAATAGTAGAGCCATTATAAATAACCAAATCAGATTTTTTACTAATTTGAGCATAACGCATTAACTTCTCGTAGCGTGGTTTTTTTGTAAAAAAATCTAGATTGCCAATGGCTGCAATAGAATTCAATAATGAGGGATATTGTAGGGTTTTGTAGCGTACATAACCACCCATTAACTCATCAGCACCTTCGCCGGAAAGCAATACTTTTACGGAAGGTTTTGCCATTTGAGATACCGCTAAAAGATGCGGTTCACTCAAGTGCATGATTGGTTCATCCTGAAAATAAGTGGAACGTAGTAACTGGTTATAAAGATTTTCATCCTCTAATTGCATAGTTTGAAATCCATAATCGAATTTCTCGGCCATCATTTTTGCCAGATGTGCTTCATTGTGTTCTTTCTCTTTGAAACCCATATTAAAGGTCTGGATGCCGTTGTATTTCTGGTGGTGTAACGAGGCTAAAATAGAGGAGGAATCCAGTCCACCACTCAATAAAACACCTACAGGCACGTCACTTACCATGCGCATTTTAACTGAATCATCAAAGGTTTCCCGAAACCATTCGACCGGATTTTTTATTTCAGGGTGGTTTTGAATTTCCTTTTTTAGATTCCACCAGTTTTCCATAATGGTTTTTCCGCCTTCTTCAATAATTAGGCTATTGCCAGGCAGTACCTTTTTTACGTTTTGGTACAGCGTGTTTTCTCCAGCTACAAATCGGTTAAAAACATATTCTTCCAGTCCGTCTTGCGCCATTTTAAGCGGAACTCCAGCCGTGAAAAGTGCTTTTTGTTCCGATGCAAAATAAAATGTTTCGTTATAAAAAGAATAATATAGCGGTTTAACGCCCATTCTGTCTCGAACAAGAGTCAGCTTTTTTTCTAATGTATCCCAAACAGCAAAAGCAAACATACCATTTAGGCGGTGGAGCATTTTTAAACCGTACAATTGAAATAATTTCATTAAAATCTCCGTGTCTGAGGTCGTTCTGATATCAAATCCATTACTTTTTAACTCTGGATAAAATTCTTTGTAGTTATAAATTTCGCCATTATAAATGAGCACATATCTTCCGTCTTCGGATAGGAAAGGCTGGTGCCCGGCTACTGAAACATCCAAGATTGAAAGTCTTCGGTGTCCAAAACCAATATTGTTTGCTATAAATAATCCTTTGTCATCCGGACCGCGATGTTCCAGAGAATCCCGCATATTAGTAAGAACGCGTTCGTTTACTTTTTTCTGAGATTGTAAATGCAAGATTCCATTAATTCCACACATAATTAATTGGATTGATTTTGGTTGATTAATTCGTGGTATTTATGGGCAATAATCTTCATGTTAATACTATAATCAGCATTTTTTTCAACAATTTTTCTATTCATAGAAACAGCTTCGTTTCGGTATTTATCGTTTTCAAATGCCCAAATTAATTCTTCGGCAAGTTTATTGTAATCATCTACGGGGACTAATTGCCCGTTTTTGCGGTGTTTAATCCAGCTTTTATTTCCGGAAATAGCACTTAAAATTGGATAACAATTAGTTGCCATTGCTTCAAATAAGGATGCCGAAACGCCTTCCGTTACGGGCATACTGATGTAAATGTTTGATTCTTGCAATAGCTTTGGCAATTCCGTATTCAGAATTCTTCCGGTAAAATTGACTTTATTTTCAATGTTTAACTTTTTAGCTAACTCTTTTAATTTAAAAAGTTGTGTTCCGTCTCCTACAATGGTAAGGACGAAATCTATCCCTTTTTGGTTTAAAACAGCAAACGCTTTTAAAATAATAGCATGGCAGTATTCAGGCATCAAAGAGCGGGTGACGATAGCGCAAATTTTTTCAGGATTGGCAGTTTTTTGATTGCCAAATTGCACCAAATCAATTCCCTTTGGTAATACCAAAACTTTACTCATGTCAACTTTAGCCTCCAGCATAGATAAAGTCATCACGGGTCCCCAAGCGTGAATTAAATCGGCTTTTTTGAAAGCGTAATGCTGAATTATTTTTTTTAATGGAAGTGAAATAGATTTTTCCGGCCACAAATCTGTTCCGCCTTGTTGTGCGATTGCAACTGGTTTTACTCCGGACAATGCAGCAAGAAAACCATAACTGGTGGTTCGTTCCGCAATTACCATATCCGGTTTTTGCAGTTGGATTATTTTTCTGATTTTTAAAACAGCAAATTTAAATTCGAAAATCCGTAGTATTCGGTTCTTAAAACTATCGCTAGGCGTTTTTAATTCCCATGTTATAATTTCGAAATCACCAAATTCCTTGAGTCCATTCATCCAGGTGATGGCATCGGCTCTGTAGGATTCCCCCAAAAAAAGTATCCTTCTCTTTTTTGTCGATATCATTTGAATTACTCGGAAGTTAAGGCTCGATTGATGAAATCGTTCAATGGTTTTAGCACAATCAGTTTTTGACTCATTACGGCAACAAAATCTTTTTTGGCAGCTGCCGAAAAATCAATTTTCTGTGAAGACTCAAAACTTTTTAGTTTTAATAATTCAATAGCCGGATGTTCTTTTTCGTACCCTCGTGGCGGGTTTTTCAGGGTGTTTTTTTCATTACGATCAAAGTTGTTAAATTCTTTTTTGAAATCTTTCTTCTCAAGAATAGCTTCCAGATCCTCATGAAAAAATGCTATTTCTTTGCGCATTTTTTTTAAGTCATGGGATTCCGGGCAGTACAATCCGCCGGCAATAAAACTCGCGCCTTTTTCCAGATGAATGTAATAGCCGGAACGATTCAGCCCTTTGGCACCAGACGAAAGCCAGATTCCCAAATGCGATTTGTAAGGCGTTTTGTCCTTAGAAAACCGAATGTCGCGATTGATTCTGAACGTACAATTTTTAACTTCTAGCATTTCCAGCGATGGATCCAAAGGTTTCATCGCGTCCAGTAAATCCCCAACTAGTTGTTGGTAGTCTTTCTTGAACCTTTCGTAGCGTTTTTTGTTTTCCAGAAACCAATCCCGATTATTATTGGCTTTTAAATCATCAAGAAATTGTAGTGTTTCTTTTGAAAGCATCTTGTACTATTGTATTTGTTTTCTTAATTCTTCTTCGCTAATGAAACCGGATTTTCTCCATTTTACAGCTGCTTTTTCATATAATAATAGAGTAGGAAGTTCACTGATTTTCATTTCGGTCATTAAGGTTTTGTTTTTGTCGGCATCCAATCGTATGATGGTTACGCTATCTGCTAGTTCAGTTTGCATTTTTGTGATGTAGGGCGTCATTTTTTTGCATGGCGCACACCATTCTGCATAAAAACTAACCAATACTTTTTTATCAGAGTCTACTGATTTATTGTAGTCCTGCAAAGTCATTCCAGTGATTTTGTTGCTTGGTTTAGACAGTCCTGCAGCGTCCCATTTTAATATTCCGCCTTGTAATTGGTAAACATTAGTAAAGCCAAGTTCTTCCAGTTTTTCAACGGCACTTTGACTTCTTCCGCCGCTTTTGCAGTACACGAAAACAGGTTTTGTTTTGTCTAGTTTTTCGGTGCCTGCAACAAAGCTGTCTCCGAGCCAATCTACATTTACGGCTTTGTCGATATGATCTGACGAAAATTCCGCAGGCGTTCGTACATCCAGAATTTGTGGATTTGGTGTTGCTGCAATTTTTTCGCTAAAAACTTTTGCATCGATAGTTTGACTTTCTTTTGATGCTTGTCCATTACAAGATAAAAAAGCAAAAGATATGATTAATACGAATATTGAACTGAATTTCATTGTAATTTGATTTATAATTGAATACGCTAAATTAGGTGTTTTTTCAATTTTCAGGCCTTATAAAGTACTAAATAAAAGTTATAAGTTGAAAATTTTATAGCTCTGATGGGTCAATTTTAGAATAACTTCCGTACGTTCCGGATGGGTATCTGAAATGAAAAGTTGACCAAAAGTATCGCTGTTGACCATTTCGATTATTTTGGCCACGCGACTTTCGTCTAATTTATCAAAAATATCATCAAATAACAGAATTGGTTTTACACCGCTTTGTTTTTTTAAAAACTCAAATTGCGCTAATTTTAAAGCGATCAAATACGATTTTTGTTGGCCTTGCGAGCCAAATTTCTTTATTGGATGTTGGTCAATTTCAAAGGCTAAATCGTCTTTATGGATTCCTACACTCGTATAATGTAACGCTCGGTCTTTATTGATATTTTCCTGTAAAAGGGTCAACAAGTCTTTTTCGAATAAATGGCTTTCGTAAACGAGTTGCACGGTTTCCTGTGAACCCGTTATAGCTTGATGATGGGTATTGAAAATAGGAATGAATTGTTCTATAAATGCTTTTCTTTTTTCGAAAATATAGTTTCCAAAACCATTGAGTTGTTCATTATATATGGAGAGCGTGTCAGTATCGAAAACATGATTTAACGCAAAATATTTCAACAAAGCATTGCGCTGACTCATTACTTTCTGGTATTGAATAAGTTGCTGTAAATAGTGGGAGTCCAGTTGCGAAATCACACTGTCCATGAATTTCCGTCGGGTTTCGCTGCCTTCCACAATCAAATCTCTATCGGCCGGAGAAATAATCACTAAAGGAATAAACCCAATATGATCTGAGAATTTGTCGTAGGCTTTGCCGTTGCGTTTCAATATTTTTTTCTGTCCTTTTTTAAGGCTGCAGACAATTTGTTCCGTTCTTTCGTTTTTTTCAAATGCAGCATCTATAACGAAAAATTCGGCTCCATGTTTGATGTTTTGTACCGCCAATGGATTAAAATAGCTTTTTCCGTACGATAAATGGTAGATTGCATCGAGCACATTTGTTTTGCCAATACCGTTTTTACCTACAAAGCAATTTATTTTAGAGTCAAAATCAAAATTAGCTTCAGAAAAATTCTTATAATTGAACAGTGAAATTTTTTTTAAATACATGGGTAAGGCTTGCTGGTATTGAGAACTTTGCTGTTTTTGAACAGACTTTTCAAAGTGGGTGCAAATTATTGAAAAATATCGATAAAACCGTCTTTTCTGTTTTTTCTATGAGAATTATTTTGTCTTTGGAAACAAAGAATCTGATAAGATATTTTTTTTAAATATAAAAGCATATTTTTTGTGTGGGTTTGAATAAAAATTTTATTTTTGCGACTCACTAAATTAAATTTAAATGGCTACTTACAATAAAAGAGGATATAAAGCACCAAAAGAAAAAGAAACAAAAGACGGCGTTGAAGCAGTAGTAATTGATGATAAGGACAGTACAACAGCAGAAGTATTTTCTAAATTAGATCAAACCGCTACAATAACGGAGGATTGGGTAGCTAAAAACCAAAAAATTATTATTGGATTAGTTGCCGCTGCTACCCTATTTACTATTGGATATTTAGCCTACCAAAGATTTATTGCTGCGCCACAACAAGAGGAAGCCGCTAATGAAATGTTCGTGGCACAACAAAATTTTCAAAAAGCAACAGATGGAGTAGCAAGTGACTCCTTATATAAGCTGTCTTTGAATGGTTCAGAAGGTAAATTTGGATTTCTGAAAATTGCAGATGAATATTCTGGAACTGATGCTGGAAATTTAGCTAATTATTATGCGGGAATTGCCTATTTGAATACCGGAAAATATACTGAAGCGATTGATTATTTAGGTAAATTTAAATCGGATGATATTGTTTTAAGTGCGTTGGCAAAAGGAGCAATTGGAGATGCTTATTCTCAAAAAAATCAACCAAAAGAAGCGTTAGAGAATTATGTAAAAGCGGCAGGATCTAATAAAAATGATTTTACAACACCACGTTTCTTATTGAAGGCCGGAAAAACAGCTTTGGCTCTAGGAAATAAAGAAGAAGCATTGAAATATTTTACTGACATCAAAGAAAATTATGAGGGCGCTCCAGAAGCTGCTTCAGTTGACGTTTTAATAGGATTGGCACAATAATATAAAAGTTAATAGTCACAGTTTTTAGTTTCCAGAAACTGCATACTGCGACTGTGACTGAAAACTAAATAAGATGGCTACCGAAAATAAAAATTTATCCGAGTATGACAAAAATATGGTTCCAGATGCGAAAAAATTTCGTTTCGGAATTGTAGTTGCAGAATGGAATGACACCATCACCGAAGGGCTTTTTGATGGGGCATTCAAGACATTATTAGAAAATGAAGTTCCTTCCGGACAAATCATACGGTGGAATGTTCCAGGGAGTTTTGAACTTGTCTATGGAGCCAAAAAAATGTTGCAAACTCAAAATGTGGATGCTGTTATTGTTATAGGGTGCGTCATCCAAGGACAAACCAAACATTTTGATTTTGTGTGTGAAGGCGTTACGCAGGGAATAAAAGATTTGAATGTTCAAACGGATGTTCCGGTTATCTTTTGTGTTTTGACAGATAATACCATGCAACAATCAATTGATAGAAGCGGAGGAATTCATGGAAATAAAGGGACTGAAGCAGCTATTGCTGCTATAAAAATGGCTTATATCCGCCAGCAGGCTTCTTTGAATCATCAGTTTGATAACCAACAGTTATTGTCTTCCGGTGCTTTGCAAATTGAAAATTTGCCATTGGAATTAAAAGAATAAGAATAAAAATTTATAATTCTTTAACCTATACTATTGCATATATAGTATAGGTTTTTTGTTTTATTTATGATTAAATACGCTACCATTCCCCGTAGAAATTCATTAAATTTGTGCTTCTTGGTTTTATAATAAACTATTGTCGCCCGGAGAAGTCTATACTGAGCGAAGTCGAAGTACAGTCAAAGGGATAAACTTTAAACCTAATTTTTTTAATGTCGAGTATAATTCAATTACTTCCGGATCATGTTGCCAATCAAATTGCTGCTGGCGAAGTCGTTCAAAGACCCGCTTCGGTAGTCAAAGAATTGCTCGAAAACGCGGTAGATGCCAGAGCAACGGATATCAAACTAATTATTAAAGATGCCGGAAAAGCATTGGTTCAAGTCATTGACAATGGTTTAGGGATGAGTGTTACTGATGCGCGTTTGTGTTTTGAGCGCCATGCTACCTCCAAAATCCGTCATGCCGAAGATTTATTTTCACTGCATACCAAAGGGTTTCGTGGCGAAGCATTAGCATCTATTGCGGCAATTGCCCATGTGGAAATGAAAACCAAACAAGATCAGGAAGAACTTGGAACCCATATTATTGTTGAAGGCAGTAAATTCGTATCTCAAGAGGTAGCTGTTTTGCCTAAAGGAACTTCATTTGCCGTGAAAAACTTGTTTTTTAATATTCCAGCACGACGGAATTTCTTAAAGTCGGACACCGTAGAATACCGCCATGTAGTGGATGAGTTTCAGCGTGTGGCTTTGGCTCATCCAAAAATACATTTTACATTTTATCACAACGGCAGTGAAATGTTCAACTTGCCTCCATCAACTTTACGACAACGAATTGTGAATATTTTTTCAGGTAAAACCAATGAAAAATTAGTTCCGGTTCAGGAAGAAACTGAAATTGTAACAATTCAAGGATTTGTAAGCAAACCAGAATTTGCCAAAAAAAATCGTGGAGAACAATTTTTCTTTGTCAATGACCGTTTTATAAAAAGCGGTTATTTGCATCATGCGGTTATGGCTGCCTATGACGGAATCTTGAAAGACGGTGCGCAGCCCAGTTATTTTTTATATTTGTCAGTGCCACCCAACACTATTGATATCAATATTCATCCCACTAAAACGGAAATTAAGTTTGATGACGAACATGCTTTATATGCTATTTTACGATCTTCGATAAAGCATAGTTTGGGCCAGTTTAATGTGGCTCCAGTATTAGATTTTGATCGCGATTCTAATTTAGATACGCCGTATCATTACAAAGATTTAGAAGGTGCTACACCGACGATTCAGGTAGATGGCAACTTCAATCCGTTTTCTGAAGAAAAACCCAGTAAGCAATTTACCAGTTATAGAAAACCAGAACCAACCGCTAATTGGGAAAGTTTATACGTAGGCTTAAAACAGGATACGGATGAAATAGGGCATTTGACTTTCGAAAATGAAGAAGTTACCTCGTCTTTATTTAATGACGAAGAAGTGGAGCATTCTGTTCATAAAACGTATCAAATACATAAAAAATATATTGTTTCCTCCATCAAATCCGGAATGGTAATTGTCGATCAGCAGCGGGCGCACCAACGTGTTTTGTATGAGCAGTTTTTGGTCAATATGACGGTTAATCAAGCCTCAAGTCAGCAGTTATTATTTCCTTTGAACCTATTTTATTCGTCAAGCGAAATGGAGCTTATCGGGGAATTACAATTATCATTAATGAATACCGGATTTGTTTTTGAAGAAAATAACACCGATCATATTGTTATTTCAGGAATACCGGTAAATGTAACGGAGAGTGAAGTTTCACTGGTTTTAGAACAATTATTAAGTGATTTGCAGGACGGAATTCCAGAAAGCAGTTTCAGCCAGAACGATACGATTGCCAAATCGATGGCCAAAAGTTTAGCCGTGAAAACAGGAACACACCTGACAGAAAAAGAACAGGAAAATTTGGTCAACGGACTTTTTGCCTGTAAAGACCCAAATGTTTCCCCATTCTATAAACCCACTTTCATCACTATGCGTGTGGAAGATTTAGATAAAAAATTTGCATTATGAGAAACGTTACTGAAACCGTAAAACAATTAATTATTATCAATGTATTGTTTTTTGTAGGGACACTGATTATAAAAGAGCCCGCCTATAAAATATTAGCATTGTATTTTCCGGAAAACCCAAGTTTTCAATTGTGGCAACCGGTGACGCACATGTTTATGCATGGCGGTTTTATGCATATTTTTTTCAATATGTTTGCGTTATATTCTTTTGGATCTGCTTTAGAGCAAATGTGGGGAAGTAAGAAATTCTTGTTTTTCTATATTTCCTGCGGATTAGGTGCAGCGTTGTTGCATACCGGAGTCAATTATTACTATTTTCAAGACGGATTGAATACGCTAATGGCTAATGGTTTTTCTAAACAAGAAATTTTGCAAATTTTGAACGAAGGTAAGATTGATACCAGATGGCAGGAGATCTTAGCGGTTTCTGATTTTCAGAATTTCACAAGTGCCTATGTAGGTACTGCAGTGGGAGCCTCTGGCGCTATTTACGGAACGATAGTAGCCTTTGCCTTTATGTTTCCTAATGCTGAGTTGTCTTTGATGTTTATTCCTGTACCCATAAAAGCAAAGTATTTTGTTCCGGGTTTAGTGTTAATCGATTTGTACCTGGGTATTTCAGGAAAATCAATTTTTGGTGGTGGCGGAATTGCCCATTTTGCCCACGTTGGTGGCGCCTTATTTGGTTTTATTATTACGTGGTACTGGAAGAAAAATCAGTTCAATAAGAACCGTTGGAATTAAAAGTCTAACAGCTTTTAAAGTAGTATATAACCTAAACAGCAGCTCTTAAATCCCAATTAACTTATGAATATTATCGACGACCTGAAATTACAATACAAAATGGGAGGAATAGTGACTCAGCTACTCTTTTGGAATGTCGCTTTGTTTGTGCTTCCGTGGTTGTTTTTTGCACTTTTATCCGTGTTGAGTGTCCATATTGATTATGTTCAATATGTGAGTTTGTCGTCTAATCCGTTGGATTTGCTCTGGAAACCATGGTCGTTGCTTTCGTATGCTTTTTTTCACAGCGGCATCATGCATATTGTTTTTAATATGATTGTTTTGAATTTTTCAGGCAGATTGTTTATGACGTTTTTTACCTCCAAACAGTTGTTGGGCTTGTATCTTTTGAGTGCCATTTTTGCGGGGATTTGTTATATTCTGGTGTTTTATGTTTTAAATATCAATGCGCCAATGGTAGGGGCTTCAGCTGCTATCATGGGTATTTTAGTAGCTGTTACAACTTATTATCCGTTGATGAGCGTACAGCTTTTGATTATTGGAAATGTCAAATTATGGCATATAACCGCTGTAATTATTATTATTGATTTGATGCAGCTGCGTTCCGAAAATATGGGTGGACATATTTCTCACCTTTCCGGAGCTCTTTTTGGTTTTATTTTTATTAAATTGCTTCAAAATGGAACGGATTTAAGTACAGTTGTATCTCGTAGTTTAGATTTTTTTACAAATTTGTTTCGTAAAAAACCTACTACACCGTTCAAAAAAGTACACAAAAATTACCGTAAACCTGTTGAAAAAACGGCTTCAAAAATAATTGAAAAAGATAAAGCACAGCAACAGATTGATGAGATTTTAGATAAAATCAGCCAGTCCGGTTACGATAGTTTGACTAAAGAAGAGAAAGAGTTCTTGTTTAAAGTAGGTAAATAAGCTTTTTAAAGTGGTTAACATTTTTGTTTAAATAATAAAATATAGAAAAAAATGAAAAATCTTTCATGGTTTAATAAAGGAATGTTTTTTTTGAACATAGTCCTTACCCTTGTGACTTTTACTGCCTATGTTTTGCCTTTTCTAGCCCCTAAATCGTTTCCTTTTTTGTCAGTTTTGACACTTTTTATGCCTCTTTTTTTTATATTAAACGGTTTGTTTTTTATGTATTGGGCCATACAATTCAAAAAACAGTTGATTGTATCGGGTTTAGTATTATTGATTGGCATTACTTTTATAAATAAATTCTATAAGTTTTCAGCACCGGAAGTAATTAAAGAAGAAAAAGATTTTACTATAATGAGCTACAATGTGCGCTTGCTAAATGTTTTTAAGTGGATTGATAGAGATGATGTGCCCTCAGATATTTTAAACTTTATAAATGATAAGAATCCAGATATAGTGTGTATTCAGGAATTTTCATCTTCGGGTAATATTGATTTAAAGGTATATCCACATCGTTATATTTTTATGAATGGTGATAAAATTAAAACAGGACAAGCAATATTTTCAAAATTTCCAATCCTTAATCAAGGGAAAATAACGTTTCCAAACTCCAGTAATAATGTGATTTTTGCTGATATAAAAAAAGGAAAGGACATTATCAGAGTCTATAACATGCATTTACAATCTATCAAGATTTCTCCCGACGTAGATGAAATTGATGAAAATATTGAGGTCATTGATCAACAAAAATCGCAAATGCTTTTTATCAGAATTAGCAAAGCGTTCAAACAACAGCAACAGCAAGCAGAGATTTTTAAGGAACACAAAATGAAATGTACTTACCCTACAATTATTTGCGGAGATATGAATAATAGTGCGTTTTCTTATGTGTACCGTAACATAAAGGGCAACATGAAAGACAGTTTTGAAGAAGCCGGAACCGGTTTTGGAGAGACGTATAAATTCAGGTATTACCCGGCCAGAATTGATTATATTTTTGCCGATGAGAAAATGTCAGTAAAGAAATTTGAAAACTTTCCTCGATTTATAAACTCGGATCATTTTCCTATTATGGCACGATTGTCTTATGAGTAGCAAGTAGAAAAATGCTTTATTTGATAATCAATTCTTGTTTTTTTAAATAATCCATCGCGTATTTTCCTTCATTAAACAGCAAATCCAGAACACTCAAATTGTTGATAAAACCATGTTTGTCATCAAAAACCTGTGTGTAGTTTTCAAATATCGAAACGTCTTTTTTTCCGTTGACCAAAGCTCTTAAGTCGGTAATTGTCTCGATATCAATCTCATGAAAGTATTCCGTGGTTGTAGTATAATCCAGTTTTATTCGGAAACATTTGGATAGAAGGGCTACAATTTCAAAATTTAAATCCAATAAAAATAGTTGTTTTTTTTCAAAAATGGGACGAATGTCATCTTCAAAATATTCAAAAAAAGGAGAACTTCTGTAGGCGGCTTCCAATGATTTGAAATGCTGTTTTTGCCAGTCAAAGTCGGTTTCGATTTTGATGTCTTTAGTTTTTTGATGACTTTCTTTTGAATGCTTCACGGGAATATTCAACAGCTGAATCCCATTGGGACTATAAATATAAGCGCGGTTGCGATTGGTTTGTTTCTGAAAATTATCGGCAACCTCAAAGGTGATGCTCTCCGATTGTACCATGGCAGCAAAATTGCTAATCGAGGGGAAGTAAGTTGGGTGTATGAGAATATTCATATTTGTCTAAAGTTTTTAAAGTTATAATGTCCAAAGTCATAAAGTTAGATTAGATGCTAACTTGATGACTTTGGACGTTTGAACTTTGGACTAATTTTTCGCCTCTTTTCTTTTTTTCCAAAAATATTCTCCTACGAAGAAAATAACGAGTCCTAACAGAAATAATTTAAAATACGACTGCGGTTGCCCTTCACCGCTAACCGTTGTGAAAACCCTGTCCCAGCGTACTTTTTCTAATCCTTTGCCGTTAGGATCGATACTGAGCCATATAAATATAGGTTTCCCTACAATGTGATTTTCGGGTACAAATCCCCAATAACGACTGTCTTCAGAGTTATGACGGTTGTCTCCCATCATCCAGTAATAATTTTGTTTGAAGGTGTATGTTTTTACAACGGCACCGTTCAATCTGATTTCGTTTCCTGTAACCTTTAGATCATTTTTTTTACCATCCTCATTCATTTCATAATCAGTAATGATTGCTTTGTAGAAAGGCAGCGTTTCAGTGGTTAACGCAACCGTTTTTCCTTTTTCCGGAATGTAAATTGGGCCAAAATTATCACGATTCCATTTATTGATATGCGGGAAGATTGTGTTGTCCGCATCCTTTGCTATCTGTCTGATTACAGCCGTGATACCTGGTGTGTTTTTTAATCGTTCTGCACCTGCTTCAGTCAAGGCACTCAGAAAAAGGGTGTCTCTTTTTGTTTGATCTATAAATCCAGCAGGATCCGTCACATCTAAATCCTTAAATATTGATTCAAAATCGATAGGTGTTTTTCCGTCCAGAGCTACTTTATAAGAGAACTGTGGTTTAGCTCTTTCGGGCATTTGCAAGAGTTTGCCATCAATATAAATCATGCCATCCTTTATGGACAAGCTGTCTCCAGGGATTCCCAGACATCTTTTTACATAATTCGATTTCTTATCAACGGGCTTGTAGGCACGTCTTTTTGAAGTATCAAAAAATCTATAAACGGTATCTACCGGCCAGTTGAACACAACAATATCCGTACGATCAATATTCTGAATGCCGGGCAGTCTCATGTACGGCAATTGTGGCCAGATGAGGTATGATTTACTTTTTGTCAAAGGAATAGAGTCGTGTACCATTGGGAATGCTACTGTGGTCATGGGAACTCTTGCACCATAATTCATTTTACTTACAAATAGAAAATCACCGACTAATAAGGATTTTTCTAAGGAGGAGGTAGGGATGGTATACGGTTGAATGAAATAGGTATGAACAACTGTGGCTACAATTACAGCAAAAAGTAAGGAACTAATAGTGTCTGCCGTTTTGTTTTCAGGACTAAGGCTTCTGTCAGCATTATAATTTAATTTTTGGGTATAATTAATGTAGTATATATATAATCCAAAAGTAATTATTCCCAGGAAAGTGTCTAATCCGGATCGTTTTCCAAAACTGCGTAGCGTTTCTACCCAGATTACCGGAAATACAATGAGATTGATGATTGGAATAAATAGCAATACAGTCCACCAAGTGGGACGTCCTATTATTTTCATTAAAACAATTGCATTGTAAACAGGAATAGCGGCTTCCCAACGTTTTCTGCCGGCGCTCTCATATAGTTTCCAAGTTCCTAGAAAGTGAACAATCTGGACTAGCAGAAAAAATACAAACCATTGATATACTGACATAGTTTTTTGTTTTAAGTTTGAGATTTAAGATTGTTTCGCTAGAAATGTACTCAAACAGGTGAATAATTTTATTTTAATTCTAATACATCTTTCATTGTGAAAACGCCTTGCTTTCCTACAATCCATTCAGCGGCAATGACTGCCCCAAGCGCAAATCCTTCACGATTGTGCGCGGTGTGCTTCATTTCGATTGCATCCACAGCAGAATTGTAATTAACGGTATGCGTGCCAGGTATTGTACCAATTCTTTTGGCTTTTATAGGAATTTGTTTTTCCAGTTCGTTTGGGCTCAAGTGATTTGCTTCCGGTTTTTCTAAGGTCCAGTTGGTGTAAGAACTATTTGCAAGTATTCCGTTGGCCAATGAAATAGCAGTTCCGCTAGGTGCATCCAGTTTTTGGGTATGATGAATTTCTTCAATCGCTACTTTGTACGTGTCAAATTTCGACATGATTTTAGCCAGATATTCATTGAGTTCAAAGAAAATATTTACTCCTAAACTAAAGTTAGAACTGGAAATAAAAGCGCCTTTTTTTTGATTACAAAGTGCCACCATCTCCTCATACTGTTCCAGCCATCCTGTGGTTCCTGAAATAACGGGCACATTGGCCTGGAAACAACTGGAAATATTGCTCACTGCAGCAGTTGGAACACTGAAATCAATTGCCACATCAGCTGCTGAAAGTCCATCAAAAGTGTTCTTTTCCTCTTTTTTCAAAACGATTTCATGCCCTCTTTCCAGTGCAATCCGTTCAATTACCTGACCCATTTTTCCGTATCCTAAAAGCGCAATTTTCATTTTTTATTTTTTTTTTGAATAGTGTACAATTCCTATTAGTAGTAATCCTATTAAAAGACCGGCGATAAAACCAGAAAAGAAATCATTCATTCGGATCGAATCAAACGCTTTAATTTCTGAATAATTCACTAAGGTGAGCAGCAGTAAAACGGTAGTGAGGATAAAAAAATATTTCTTTCCTATTTTAGTAACTAATAACATAAGCAGCGGTTCTTTTTTTTGTATTTAAGCTTTCCGGTTTTGTGTCTAAAACTGATAATTAAATGTTAGTCCTACATTCGTCTTAAATGTTACATTATCTGGATAAAGAACGGGTCTTACGGATAAGTTTTCATCAACATTAAATTGTAATAAAGCTGCATCTACATTCGCATCAAGAATATTCAGGGCGTAAAAGGCAATTGTTATCAAAGCGGACAAATCACGATTTCGCTGGTAAAATTTTTGGCCAGCAATTAATCGATTGTTGTCTAAGAATGCTAAATCGTCAGTGGTGTAGCCTTCTAGGCGACTTTTATAGGCGTCTCTGTATTGGTGGTATTTTTTATTACTGTCGATGTAAAAGTAAAGACTGGTTCCTATGGCGCCATAAACCAGCGGTATTTTCCAGTATTTTTTATTGTAAGCCTGGCCTAATCCTGGTAAAATTGCAGAAAAAAAAGCAGCTTTTGCTGGGGTCAACGGATCAATGTCATTTGATTTCAAAGTGTCTTTTGCCACCAAAACCGCCTCTGTTCCCGTTTGGGAAAAAACAGTGTGATTTCCTAAAGTGAAAAGGAGCAGACTTATGAAAATGATTTTATGCACTATTCGTTTATTAGTTTAATGATTCTTTTGAAGTCTTCTTCAGAGTGAAATGGAATTGTGATTTTTCCTTTACCATTTCCGGCTACTTTCACATCGACTTTAGTTCCAAAATAATTTGTAAAAACGCTCTTTTGAGTATCTGCAATTTCAAAGGATGCAGTTTTTGGTTTTCCGGCGACTTTAGGTTTTAAACTTTCCTGATAGTTTTTTACCAAAGCTTCCGTATCACGAACCGATAGATTTTGACTGACAATTTTTTGATAAATATCAGTTTGAATATCCTGGTCTTCAATATTGATTATCGCACGACCGTGACCCATACTGATAAAACCATCTCGAATTCCGGTTTGAATTATCGGATCCAGTTTCAAAAGCCTCAAATAATTAGCAATAGTAGAGCGTTTTTTCCCTACTCGCTCACTCATTTGTTCCTGAGTCAGCTGAATCTCATCGATCAAACGTTGGTAGGATAAGGCAATCTCAATAGGATCTAAATCGTGGCGCTGAATATTTTCGACTAAGGCCATCACCAGCGATTCGTTGTCATTTGCAATCCGAATGTACGCAGGAACAGTAGTTAATCCCACAAGGGTAGAGGCACGAAGACGGCGTTCTCCTGAAATCAATTGGTATTTATTGAAATCTAGTTTTCTAACAGTGATTGGTTGAATAACACCTAATTCCTTGATAGAAGTTGCTAATTCCCGCAATGATTCCTCATTGAAATTGCTTCTGGGCTGGAACGGATTTATTTCAATAGCTTCAATATCAAGCTCAATAATGTTTCCTACAACTTTATCGGCATTTTTATCATTTACGGATTTTATATCGTTTTCCGGATCTTTCAATAACGCAGATAATCCTCTTCCCAGGGCTTGTTTTTTTAGTGCTTTTGCCATAAAACTATTTGCTGTTTTTCTTTATAACTTCTTGAGCTAGATGCAGGTAATTGGTAGCTCCTTTGCTTGTTGCATCGTAGTTTATAATGCTTTCGCCAAAACTGGGTGCTTCACTCAATTTGACATTTCTTTGAATAATAGTGTCAAAAACCATGTCGTTAAAATGTTTCTGAACCTCTTCAACCACTTGGTTTGACAAACGCAAACGGGAGTCAAACATGGTCAATAATAATCCTTCGATATCTAAATCCGGATTGTGAATTTTTTGGATACTTTTTATGGTATTCAGTAATTTCCCTAGTCCTTCTAATGCAAAATATTCACACTGAATAGGAATAATTACGGAGTCAGCGGCCGTCAACGCATTTAAGGTAAGTAATCCCAATGATGGCGCACAATCTATGATAATATAGTCGTAATCGTCTTTGATACTTTCTAATGCTAGTTTAAGCATATATTCTCTATTCTCCTTATCGACTAATTCAATTTCAATAGCAACAAGATCAATATGCGATGGAATCACATCCACGTTTATAGCAGAACATTTTATGATGGCCTCTTTTGGTGTGTGACTGTGTTCTAAAATTTGATACGTACCTATTTCTACGGATTCCACGTCAATACCCAATCCTGAGGACGCATTAGCCTGAGGATCAGCATCAATAAGTAGCACTTTTTTTTCTAAAACACCCAATGAAGCAGCAAGATTAACTGACGTAGTAGTTTTGCCAACCCCTCCTTTTTGATTAGCAATCGCGATGATTTTGCCCATTTATTTTTCTAAATTTTGAACCGTAAAAATACAATTATTTATGGTTTCTAAAAATCTATTTTGTTAACATTTGTTAATGCTTGATTAGTCGCTATTTGACCATTCCTGTTTTGAAAACGAATTTCATTTTATGGGAGCTATTTCAGCAGTGCACTACAATCCCGATTGTTCGGGACTTGAGTTGCAATGTGGGCTAGGGGAAGTTGTGCATTCATTCTGCTTTGAAAAAATATTTTTATTTAGATTTTTATATTGATTTTCCAACTAAATAATTTTAGTTCTTAATTTCAGTAATAGTTTTGCTAAAGCAAAAAATAATGCTATCTTTGCACCCGCTTACGGGGTGTAGCGTAGCTCGGTTATCGCGCCTGCTTTGGGAGCAGGAGGCCGCAGGTTCGAATCCTGCCACCCCGACAAAAGCCGAACAAGTGTGTTCGGCTTTTTTTATTTTATAAATATGTACATTGTATACATAATTCAGAGTGAAATTACTTTTAAATATTATGTTGGTCAAACGGACCATCTTACAAATAGATTA
>NZ_RYDJ01000120.1:0-303 GCF_003970355.1 Flavobacterium bomense
AGTAGGGATGTACTAAGAGGTAGCCAAAAAGTAAATACGGAGAGATTGAATCAAGCTGGGATAAAAACTCATTTTTCTATCTCTCCACTTACAGCACATGAATGGCAAACTTGGAGAAGAAGTTTACACGCATTTGCACCACTTATTTTCAAATAATATAAAAAAAATTAAAATTATGAAACAGTATTCAATTGTTTTAGTATTGGTATTTATTTTGTCTAGCTATTTGTCTTTTGCACAAACCAGTCAAACGGCTATAATCGAAGATTTTAAACCCTCTTCTGTTAATCAACCGGGACAAGA
>NZ_RYDJ01000120.1:313-1359 GCF_003970355.1 Flavobacterium bomense
ATCCTCAAGTTAATTCTCAAGGATATGCACGATTTAGAATTTCAGCACCCGAAGCGCAGTCAGTAGTTGTGAGTCTAGGATTAGGTGGTGCAAAAGGAGGAACTACCCTTGCCAAAGCTGAAAACGGGTTTTGGATGGGAACCACTGCAGGCGCAATGGATGAAGGATTCCATTATTATCATGTAACTGTAGATGGCGGTATTTTTAATGATCCAGGTGCATTGAACTTTTATGGTTCTACTCGTTGGGAAAGTGGTATCGAAATACCGGCTCATGATCAAGATTTTTACGCTTTGAAAGATGTTCCTCACGGAAATGTACAGCAAATTCTTTTTCCTTCAAAGAGCACTAACACCTCTCGAAGAGCGTATGTTTATACTCCGCCTAATTATCATAAAGATAAATCTAAGTCTTATCCCGTTTTGTATTTGCAACATGGTTGGGGAGAAGACGAAACAGCTTGGAGCAATCAAGGGCGGGTAAATCTTATTATGGATAATATGATTGCCGAAGGTAAAATAAAACCATTCATCGTTGTAATGACTTACGGAATGACAAATGAAATTAAATTTGGTGGTATGGCTAGTTTCAAGATTGAACCATTTCAGACGGTTCTTACAGAGGAATTAATTCCTTATGTTGACACTAATTTCCGCACGATTGCCAAACAAACGCATCGCGCGATGGCAGGTTTATCAATGGGAGGAATGGAAACAAAAACGATAACCATTAACAAACCAGAAATTTTCTCTCATTATGCACTTTTGAGTGGTGGAATTTATAAACCAGAAGATATTAAAGATAAATCGAAGGTAAAACTTATCTTTTTAAGTTGTGGAAGTAAAGAACGTCCTGATGGCGTGAAAAATGCTGTAATTGCACTTAAAGAGGCTGGATATAATGCTGTTTCTTATGTTTCTGAAAATACTGCTCATGAGTTTTTAACTTGGCGTCGCAGCTTTAAAGAACTTGCACCTCTTTTATTTAAGGAGTAAGGATTAAGGTAACTATTCATGGCTAAACATGATGAATAGTATCTGATGATG
>NZ_RYDJ01000121.1:0-1355 GCF_003970355.1 Flavobacterium bomense
ACCACGACCAGCAGCAGTTAAATTTTGTTTATTAACTAATTTATTTTCGCTTAAAATCGCAACAATGGCAGTAGCTCTTTTGGTCGATAAATCCCAGTTGTCGGCAATGGGACCTGAACCTCCAAATGGATCATCATCGGTGTGACCTTCAATCAAAACGGCAATATCGGGATTGTCGCCCAATACTTTTCCTACTTCGACTACCGCTTTTTTACCTTCGGAACCTACAGCCCAACTTCCAGAGTTGAAAAGCAATTTGTTCTCCATAGAAACATATACTTTTCCGTTTTTTTGCTCCACGGTCAAACCTTTACCTTCAAAACCATTCAATGCTTTCGAAAGTGTTTCTTTTAGTTTTCGCATACTGGCTTCTTTGGCAGCAATCAAATTTTCCAACTCTTTCAATCGTTGGTTGTTTTTGTTTAATTGCTCTTGTTCCAATGCCAATGCTTTTTCTTTGGCACCCAACTGATCCAATAACTCACGGTTTTTGGCCATATTGGCTTTCAAAGATTCACTGCTATTTTTTTCTAAAGCGGCGTAAGAATCTTTCAGAACATCCATCTTTTTGTTTAAAGCGGCATAATCAGCTTGCAATTTTTCGCGTTCCGATTTTACTTTCGCCAATTCTTTAGTCAAAGCTTCTTGGTCTAATTCGAGTTGACTTTTAGTTTTCAGTAAATCGGTGTTTTCGTCTGAAATACTTCTGTTTTCTTTTTTTAAATCGGCATATTTACTTTCTAGATCATTGTATATTTTCTTGGAAACGCAAGAGGTTGAAAGTGCTACAATCAGCAATCCGAGGGAAATTCTTTTTATCATTTTTACTTGTTTTTATTGGAATTGGAATTGATTTTTGATATTTTAATTATTCTATTTCCACCAAACTCGGACAATGGTCGGAGTGTTTGGCTTCGGGTAATATAACGGCTCTTTTTATTTTTTGTTTTAAAGGTTCGCTCACTAAACAATAATCAATACGCCAGCCCTTGTTTTCTAGTCTTGCCGATGGAAATCGCATGGTCCACCAAGTATAATTACCGGGTTCTTTGTTCAAAAATCGGAAGCTATCGATGAATCCGCTTTTCATAAAACCGTCCAACCAAGCTCTTTCTTCGGGCAAAAAACCCGAAACTTTTTTGTTGCGAATGGGGTCGTGAATATCGATTGCTTCGTGACAAATGTTGTAATCGCCACAAATCACGAGATTGGGAATTTCTTTTTTGAGTTCATCTATATAATTTTGGAAATCGTCCATATACATAAACTTGTGTGACAATCTTTCGATATTGGTTCCCGAAGGCAAGTACAAACTCATCACCGACAACTCGTCAAAATCAACCCGAATGTTTCTT
>NZ_RYDJ01000122.1:0-1352 GCF_003970355.1 Flavobacterium bomense
ATTAAAAGTAGCTCCAAACGAACTTGTATTTTTATTCCCAGGACAAGGATCTCAATTTTCTCAAATGGGAATAAACCTTTACAAAAATGAAATTATATTTAAAGAAGCAGTAGATATTTGTGCTGAGTTTTTATTGGAAGAACTAAAATTAGACATTCGTGAAATTTTATACCCAGAAATAGTTACGCCCGAAGCCGAGGCAAAATTGAAAGATACTCGTTTCACACAGCCTGCTTTATTTGTCACTGAATATGCTTTATCGCAACTTTGGTTAAGTTGGGGAATTAAGCCTACTGCATTCTGCGGCCACAGTATTGGTGAATTTGTAGCAGCCCACTTAGCTGGAATATTTAATTTACAAGATGCATTGCATTTAATAGCCACAAGAGGTCGATTGGTAAGTGAGCTTCCCGGGGGAAGCATGTTATCCGTAAGGCTATCAGAAGATAAATTAAAAAATATTCTTCCAGACACCCTGTCGATAGCGGCCATAAATTCTAATGCTATATGCGTTGTTTCTGGTGAAGATGAAAAGGTTAATGAATTTGCAAAATCATTAGAACAGATGGAGATTGCAAACAAGTTGTTATTTACAAGTCATGCATTTCACTCAAAAATGATGGACCCAATTTTGGATTCATTTGAAAAAGAGGTAAAAAAAATACATTTAAACAAGCCATTTTTACCAATAGTTTCGACTGTTACAGGGACATGGCTCTTGGAAGAAGAAGCCATCGATCCAAAATACTGGACTAACCATTTACGCAAAACTGTAAGATTTTCTGATGCTGCGAACACATTATTAAAATTAGAAGACATTATGTTTTTAGAAGTGGGGCCAGGACAAACGTTAACTACTTTGACAAAACAACAAGGAACTGGTAAAATAATTCCTGCCTTTACAAGTTTACTCTTACCTAAAAATCAAGAAACCGAATACCATTCCTTACTCGGTACTTTAGGTGAGCTGTGGCTTAGAGGAATTGACCCCGATTGGAATGCCTTTTATCATCAACAACAAAGGCTTAAAATCGATTTACCAAGTTATGTTTTTGATCGTAAACTTTGTTGGATTGAACCCATAAACACTATAGAAATAAAGGCAGCTAATAAAAACACAGTAACAGATGTCCCTTTATTTACAACAAGTACTGATAGCAATAGTACCAAAACAAAAGATTCGAGAAAAGAGGTAATACTTCTTAAGATTTCAGAAACCATAAAAAATGTATCTGGTATCATTTATGAGTTTGATACAGTTTCTACTACTTTTCTAGAACTAGGTTTAGATTCATTAGCGCTAACTCAATTAGCAGGTAGATTAAAAAAAGAGTTTGATTTACCCATCACAT
>NZ_RYDJ01000123.1:0-1350 GCF_003970355.1 Flavobacterium bomense
CGTTCTCTTCCAATTTGTCATTCTGTCCCGAAACTTCGGGAGTACGAAGAATTTTTATAACGATGCCAATGCAATCCTCTTGATGAATTAAATTTATGGGAGCATTTGGGTTTTCAATGTTTTTTCTTCCAGCCAAGAATTTTATTGGATGTCGGTCTTCGCCAATTAATCCGCCAAAGCGCAAAATAGTGGTTTTAAAGTTCGAATTACTTTGCAAAAGTTGCTCGGATTGCACTAATTGTTTGCCGCTTTCCGTGTCGGGATTTAATTCCGTTTCCTCTGTCACACTGAGCGCAGTCGAAGTGTCGCCATAAACGGAAGTTGAACTGATAAAAAGCACATTTTCAATAGAGGAGTTTTCTATACTTGGAATCAGATTTTTAATCTTTTCAACGAATGTCTTCCTGAGTGCAGTCGAAGGATCAGTTGCTGAACCACGAAGTTTTGGTGGAATATCGATAATTAAAATAGTCGAATTTTCTAAAAAATCATTGAGATTCCCAACCGTTTCATTTTCTGAAAGTGCAATTAAATAAGGCTGAATTCCTAAATTTTCCAAAACCGAAATTTTTTCAACAGAAGTCGTCGAACCTTTTACGGAAAAATCATTTTCCAATAAGGCTTTCGCCAATGGCAAACCCAACCAACCACAACCAAGAATACTAATTTGAGTCATCGTAAAAAAATTGATTCCTCAAAAGTAGTTTAAATGTTAGCCATTTAAAAATCGATATGTTTTAAGATTTCTTTCTTTTTTCCTGTTCCTTTAAAATGGTTTCCAAATAAGGTTCGGTAACTTTTTCGATTTCACTTTCGGCAATAGTCAAGGCTTTTGGATTTTCTACAAGTTGCAACCAAGGTTTTGGTTTGCCAAAAGGATAACTTCCAAATACTATAACTGGTGTTCCCTTGAATTTTACGTTTTCATCGTCGACCAACACCCATTGATCCGCCCATTTATATAAATATTTAGCATCTTTTTCGAGTAACCTCAAGCAGGAATGCGAGGCTGGATAACCTGGTAAATCGTATTGATGAAAGCCAACTCCCTTTTTGTTTTCGATGTTGAAATTCCAAAGTAATTTCCATTCATCATCAAAAGTGCTAATGGTTTCTTCTGCTTTCCAATTGGTAAAAAATAATCCTGTGGGAGTTTGATCTTTTTTTCGACCCATATTCGTTGGGCCAGTATAAATCAAAATACCGTTTTCATAAGCCGCAAAAGTTTGAGTTGGATAAGAGAAGAAAAGAATTTTATCCACATCCACCAAATAGGGAACTTCAACGGGGAAAGGCAAATAAAACGCAATGTCGCCACTCCTATCCGTTGGAATAATCACGGAATCCATT
>NZ_RYDJ01000124.1:0-1344 GCF_003970355.1 Flavobacterium bomense
AAAGCTATCTCACTTTTTGCTACTTTTAAACCTGAAACACCTTTTTCTCCAAAATGGGGATTAGAAAGAGCAGAAGCAGCTTTGAAAAATTGTAAATAATTTTTTTGAATCTCTAAATGAGTTTTGTATAATTCATAGGAAATGTTAAACCCAAATTGTAAGTAATAATGAACAAAACAAAAAAAAGTATTCAGGAAACTTTAAAAAAAGGATTTATTGATTGTTTCAAGATTTCTTTAGTGTTTACTCTTGTTTTTTCATTAATACAAGCTGATTTTAGTACAAAAATTTTATTGAATACTTTTTCAGTTAGTGCACTATATTCTTACGGGATTGGGTTTGGAAACAGATTGATTAATACTATTTTAGACAGAAGGTGGAATTGGTTAGAACAAACGAATTTGAGAGTTTATTTTGGTATTATTAGCACCATTTTATACACTGTTCCTGTAGTTTTAGGAATTGATTATCTCACTTTTGTGGTGTTTCAAAAAATGGATGTTTTGAATTTCTTTAGCGAAAGAATGATTTGGGTTCATTTGTTTTATGTGATTCTTTCTTTAGGGGTTTCCACTTTTATGCACGCTCGAAGTTTTATGCTCAACTGGAAACAAGCATCCAAAAAAGAAGTTATTGAACAGAAAATAATTGCAGGAACGGCTTCGGCAAAGTTTGAAAGTTTAAAAAACCAAATTGACCCCCATTTTCTATTCAATAGTTTGAATGTGCTAAGTTCATTGATCGAAGAAAATCCGGAGAATGCACAACGATTTACAACTTCTTTGTCTAAAATTTACCGCTATGTTTTAGAACAAAAAGACAAAGAATTAGTTTCGGTTGAAGAGGAATTGGCTTTCGCCAAAACCTATATGAATTTGTTAAAAATGCGTTTTGAAAATAGCTTGTTTTATGAATTGCCCACTACAATTCTTAATTCAGAAGCCAAGGTCGTTCCGCTTTCGCTACAGCTTTTGTTGGAAAATACAGTAAAGCATAATGTAGTTAGCGAACAAAAACCCTTGCACATTCGTATTTTTATGGAAGGAGATTATCTCGCTATTCAAAATGATTATCAAAAAAAAGAAGTGCTACAAGATAGGCAAGGTGTTGGCTTGCAAAATATCATCAATCGTTATGGGATTATTACCAATAGGAAGGTATTGATTGAGCAAAATGAGCAAACCTTTACAGTCAAAATACCTGTTTTGACCAAACAAATTTCAATTATGGACACAACTGCAACATATAACGAGAATACAGCTTATTTTAGAGCTAAAAAACGAGTAGATCAACTGAAAGGATTTTATGGAAGCTTAATTTCCTATTGCATAGTAATCCCTGTTT